>JABHKC010000159.1 GCA_018692315.1 Bacteroidota bacterium
ATTATGCAGGTTAGAAATAACTAATCCCTAATAAAAACCATTTTTGCATTTTGTATGAATTTGCTGGTTTAGATTTAGTTCAACTTGTCGCAAAAAATCAAATTGTAAAGTTTATGATTGTTCCGTATATTTCTTATTTTTGGAGATATACAGAATTTGATTAAAAAAAATAATTTTATAAGATAAAATCAAAGGGAAAAATACAAAAATAATTTGCGAGCTTACAGAATTCTTATATTTTTGCAAAAGCATTTTTAACATTAAATGAATGAACAACAAAGTCATTCAATATTAGAACATGAATTGAGTAAAACAAAAGAAACATTCGCACATATATCAAGCACAAAGTTTAATGAAATTCATAATCCTTTCGATGATATGGATATTAAAAACAAAAAATAATAATAAAGAAATAAACGGAATTTTCTGTTTATACTAATGTTGTGTTTAATTATGATAAAACCCACACTCGTTTACAAAAAGTAAAAGGAATACAAATGATTGAACCAATTAAAACAGGATTTTATAGTTTGAAGCAGTTTTTAATTGCTTCCATTCTCGGTGGGCCTGCTATTGGTGGTTTCATCGTAACATTAAACCTTTGGGCAAAACAAAAAAGATATTTAGCTTTTATTCCAGCAATAATAGGATTGCTCTTAGATTTATTATTGATAATCCCTGTTTATTTTAGTGTTCAACATATTAATTCAATTTTATACAGGAATTTCGTTGCTATCGTATTGTTGTTTATTTTACAAGCGATTGTAGCTTTTTTATTCAGACATTATTTCAAAAAGAATAATAAAGCAAATGCTTTGATATTTTCAGCGAAAAATATTAAAGCTATCCATACAAGAAAACTATTTCCACTTATATTAATATGCCTCATTTATTTTGTCACCGATTTTATATTTCCTTTCTACTTTTGGATATTTTTGGCTTTCTATTTAATTCCACATTTTTACATTTATATTCGTATTTATAATGAGTTTAGCAATAAGAAAATTGCAAAAATTGTATTATCAGGTGTCGTTTTTTTAGGGAGTTTGGTACCTATGGTTTATTCTACGGGTGAAATTGTTTTCGCTATAATGGGTAGGGGAAGTTTGTTTTATACCTATTTGAATTATGCTATCGGATTTTATATAACATTTGTTTTCTATTTTCTTCTATTTATTATTGCACTGCAATTATTAAAGTTAATTAATTCCGTTATTCATTTATTACCAAGTCAACACCTGAAGAATAAAAAGATTAAACTCTTAAATATTGTTGTTATTAATATTTGTGCTCTACTAATAACAGGTTATGGGTTTTACAACAATAATAAACCCGTAGTTAAAAACTATAATGTTACTGTTCCACAGAAAGAATCGACTCTTAAATCATTAAAAGTAGTTTGTATAGCCGATTTGCATTTAAAAGAGATGACAAGCAAGAAGTTCCTGCGAAAACTTACTGCTGAAATTAATAATTTACAGCCTGATATTATTGTTATTCCGGGTGATGTAATTGAATTTTACGGGAATGCTAATTCAGAAAAGCTAAAAGAATTTAGCTGCATTTTATTAGATTTATCTGCAAAATATGGTGTATATGTAACAAATGGAAATCACGATTATCATAATGGCATAGCAGATAGTTTTAGCTTTTTTAACCACTCAAAAACTACAATATTAATGGATTCGTTGGTTGAAGTTGATAAGAAGTTTTGTGTAATGGGATTAATTTATCGCGGTAATCATGAGAAAAGACCAATTGATTCAATATTACAATTTAAAACACAAGACTTACCATTAATTTTATTAGACCACGCACCCTATTGTCTTGAAGAGGCAATTCAAAATAAAATAGACATACAATTTTCAGGTCATACTCACAATGGACAAATTTGGCCTTTAAATTATATAGTAAGTGCTTTGTATGAAAATTCTTGGGGATATAGGAAATATGACGAGACTAATTTATTTGTCACCTGTGGGGTACAAGATGCATTATTGCCAGGTAGACAAGATGTAAGTATACCTGTCAGAATAGGTAGTTCTCCTGATATTTTGGAGATAGATATAGAATTTAAAAAGACTAATTTGATAAATAACTAAACACAATCGAGTAGGCGGCTGATGGCAAAATAGCCACCAGTGCAGCTCTCACAGTTCTGCTGAGCCTGCCGAAGTACCACAAAGCGTACAGGTCTCGTACTTAGCGGTTCATCAAGCAAAAGAAAATTAGAGTTGATACTCAGATGGAAAAGTTCTTCGAGAAAATTGAAAATGTTGAGAAAAGGAAATATAGCCTCTCAATTGTAGCCTTTTTATGCTTACTGAAGTTTTCATCATTGGACTTAGAGCAACTCAAAAGATGGGCGAAATACCAACACTGCAACAAAAATCGATGGTGGATATTTCATCGTTACTTTCATAATAGGCACTTCACAGATCACTACAAACAAGCAAGGGTATTACAAATTATCGCCTTTACAAATTCTCCCGAATACCTATCAGATACCATGTGAAGATAAAAAGTAAAGCAAACCCATATCTGCCGGAATTCGTTAAATATTTTTATCTGAGAACAAAATGGTGATAAGACATTGCAACGAATTGCAAACAAATAACTACTTTTGATGATAATGTTAAAGATTAGTAAAACAACAATTAGCGAGGTAACCCTTCGCCGTCTCGCACCTGCAGGATTTAAAGTGTATGAGCCGTGTGCAGGGAAACTTGCACGCACGATTTTTATGGGGCCTAAGCTACCCGATTGGGTAATTTGGAAAATGTCCTTAGAATTTGGAATGCTTACCAAAAATTGGTAACTTTGAGTAAAATTTAGAAAAATGAAAAATACATCTATATCACTTGGAAATTATTTTGACCAATTTGTAAGCACACAAGTTTCGGTTGGACGATATAAAAATGTCAGCGAAGTAATCAGAGCTGGACTGCGCCTTTTGGAAAATGAAGAAAGTAAAACAATTGCATTAAAGAATGCTATTAAGGAAGGCTTAAACAGTCCAAGAGTTGAAAGCTTTGACTTTGATGAAAATCTGAAAAATCTAAAATCTGAAAAAAGAAAGAATGCCTAAAGTTATATTGAGACAGGAAGCTATTGATGACTTGAATGACATTTGGGAATATACTTTTGAGAAATGGTCTGAAAATCAGGCTGACAAATATTATGAGACAATTAAGTTTGCTTGTAAAGGAATCGGAAAAAATCCTAAGCTTGGAAAAGAATATGCAGGAATAAGCAAAAATTTACTTGGGCTTAAATCAGAAAAACATATAATATTTTATCATTCTGTTTCAGAAGAAGAGATTGAGATTATTAGAATATTACACGAAAGAATGGATTTAAAAAATAGAATCGTTGAATAATAACTACACACAACACCTAAGAATATAAAAACAGCGAAAAACTACAGTGCCTGGCACTGTAGTTTTTATATTCGTTGTTGAGCTAAACCCAAGCCGGCGGGCTTAAAGTGAAGGATTTGGCGTATATGTATTTTTAATTATTTGGGGAATTTAGTGGGAGGAGGAATTTCCGATTTGTTTTCCGGTGATTATTTTCAATTGACAGTTTTTTAGAAATAACTAATCCCTAATAAAAACCATTTTTGCATTTTGTATGAATTTGCTGGTTTAGATTTAGTTCAACTTGTCGCAAAAAATCAAATTGTAAAGTTTATGATTGTTCCGTATATTTCTTATTTTTGGAG
>JABHKC010000160.1 GCA_018692315.1 Bacteroidota bacterium
AAGATAGTAACTTATTGGAAAAAAATATACATGAACTCCATTTTTATTTAAAAAATTAATGTTTTTTATCAAAGCTTGCATTTATCTGTATTACAGAATATTAACATCATTTTGCTTGTTTTTGTGAATTATGCAGGCTAGATTAACCATTACAGGGTAATAAAAATATGGAGTTAAAAAGTTATTCTCAATTGCTTTTTCAAGTGAATATGAATAACAGTAAGGTTCTTGGTCTTTAAATAGCAATTCTAGTTCTTTTGTTCCATCCAAGTCGTAAATTCTTTTGGGTGTTGCAGAAAGAGCTATCCTTTTTTTACATTTTAATTGTTTAAACGCTGCCTTGATAGATGGAGCTCCAATATTATGGGCTTCATCAGCAATTATTGTGAAATTATATTGAAATGATTTAAAGAGATTTAGAAACTTAGGATTTGTAAAGGAAGGATATGTAGAAATAATAACGAGGTTATCTTCTTGTTTTCTCCATCTATAGTTAGCCTTGTAATTACTCAGTTCTTCTTGCCATTTAGTTTCACCCGAAACTAAAACATAGTTATTGAAATTAAATTCACCAATCTCTTTTTCCCATTGTTCCACAAGCGCAAGCGTTGGAACCAAGATTAATACATTATATTTCCCTGATTTTTTATATTCGTTCAATACACAATTTAAGGAAGTAATTGTTTTTCCAGTTCCCGTAGCCATTGCGAAAATTCCATGATAGTCATTGTTAACCCAATTGGTATATGCATCTTTTTGGTATTCTCTTGGTTCACTATTAAATGGGAATTCTGGTTTAATATTTATAGTAGAATATATTTCATTAAGCTTACCTTTTATTGAATTTGAATATATATCTAATTCATTAATAAGTGCTTTTTCTTCGTCAATTAATTGCTGTAGATTTTTTGTTGGAAATGAATCTTGAATATAGCTTTTGACTCTTTCAATAGGAATAATTATGATATTTTGAGAATCCCCAATCCAAGTTTTGTTAAAAATCTTTTCAAAATATTTTAATCTTTCTTTCTCTGTATTGCTTTCTGTCCAAGATTTATAACAACTAATTGATTCAATATTATTAAGAAGTGCATTTTTTGAGAAATTGGCAGAACCATTAAAAACGACTTTATCAAATCGTTCATCGGTAAAAATTCCATATTTATTGTGAGCAATGCCACCTTTTTCATTTGCAGGAATTGTTGCAATAAACTCAATACTATTTACTGAGATTAAGTAAGAAAGGCATTTAAAAAAGTGTTCATCTTGTTTTGATAGTGTTTCGGTAAATCTTGAAATATCTTCAATTATTTTTTCTTCAAATTCTATATCTGTCATTTTCATGCCAGATTCAATTGCTTCCTTATCCTTTTGCGGTAATATATCGTTGATAATAATTCTCATTCTTCCTCCACGATGAATAAAGTAAGCAAAACCAGCACTTAATACATTAATCGCTGTTGAACTAAAAAAGCCTAATCCCAAATCAAACTGATTACTTTCAATTAAAGCATCGAAAAAGAACTCGATTGGTTCTTTTTCTCCAGTAGAGTAAACTATTTCAAATGGGGTATCTTTTAACATATTATACTAATTCCATTAAACCGTTTTCAATTTTATCAATCACATATTCAAAACCGTCAAGATTTGGGTTTACTTTTAATTCCTCATTTATTATCCCTAATCCATCATCAATATGCATTTTAATGTATTTAGGAATATCCTTATCGGTTTTGTAAATATTGTAATGCACACAAATCAAGGAAACATAATAGGGAAGGTTATTCCCAAATAATACCGCTTTGCTATATTCTTTACCTCCTGAGTTTTGAATTTTAGTTAAATCCATCTTCCTGTCCTTTGATATTGAATACGTAAAGGCAATACGGGCAATAATATTCTCAGTTCCCAAACTAAGTTTTCTTGTTAGGTAAGAAACAAGTTCCCTATTTTCTTTTGAGGTTTTAATGTGAGTGAACATTGCTATTTTTTTCTAATCGGTTAAACAATTGGGTTGATTCACATTCAATTATTGTAGATTTCTCATTCCTGTTTTCTATAACAAAAGTTTGCGAAATAAATGGAGTAAGCTGTAAAAACTCCTTCTCTGTTAATTCTTTTTCAAGCAAAGGAAATAGAATAACTTGCTTTGAGATTGACGGATAGAACTCTGTAATAATATTTTTGGAATGTCGCTTGTCAAATTTTTGTAATGGACTGTCAATAAATATGGGAAATTGAATCCCTGATTCATCAACAAGAGATTTTAATAATGCAGTTGCATATAATTGTTGTTCACCTTTTGAAAGAGAATCTTTTTCAATAAAACTCCCTTTCTTATCGAGAAGATTAATTTCAATAATATCATCTTCTAATTCAATCAATACATCATCAATAAAATCCTTGTGCATTAATTGCTGTAGCTCCCTTTTAATACGATTTTGTAATGAGTGTTTTTTCTCTGATTTAAATTTCAAAATAAACTCTGATAACTCATTGATTAATCGGCTAGTCGCTATGTCTTTTTGTTCATCCATTTCATCTAAACTAACTGTTTTAGCTAATTCTGAAATTACCTTTGTTTTAGTTGCAAGCTCCTGCTGAAAAGCCCCTAATTCTTCATGTAATTTATTTTGCTCAGTGCTGAGTACATCAATTCTTTTATCAACATTTGCCTTTTCTGATTTGTATTTCTTAGCAAGTACATCAGTATCCTTGGATTCAGCATTTGCAATCTTCTTGAGGGTTTTAGCCAAAAAGATGCGATTGTTTTTTTCTTCTTTAACTATTTGTTTGAACAGAATACTGTATGAGTTTTTAAGGTTATCAACCAAGTAATTGTAAATATATAATTGCTCCATTATTAATTTTTTTTCCTATCTTTGCCACATGGATAGAATAAATGAAATAAGAATTAAATATTCAACAATTATAAAAGAAGCAAACGAGCGTTTCATTCGGATATGGGCAG
>JABHKC010000161.1 GCA_018692315.1 Bacteroidota bacterium
CTTTGGTAGCTTCTTTCAAGCCTTCGCCACCAAGCATTTTTATATAAGCATGAGTAATAGTCAAAATACTGGCACTGCCGAAAGGTGCTGCGGAAATTGCTGAAACACCATTTTTCCCTCCTGTCTCAATCATTGGATGTGCCGGCAAAAATTCAACTAAGTGATGAGCAACTCCAATTGGACCAACCCCGGGACCGCCGCCACCATGAGGAATTGCAAATGTTTTATGCAAATTCAAATGACAAACATCGGCTCCAATAATTGCAGGATTTGTTAAGCCAACTTGTGCATTCATGTTGGCACCATCCATATAAACTTGTCCTCCATTTTCATGAATAATTTCGTTCATATCCATAATTTGCTCTTCGAAAACACCATGTGTGGAGGGATATGTAACCATAAATGCTGATAAGTTTTCTCTATTTTCTTCGGCATGTTTTTTAAGCTCGCTTACATCAATATTTCCTTTTTCGTCGCAGGCAACAACAATTACTTTCATGCCAGCCATAACAGCACTTGCAGGATTTGTACCATGTGCCGATGCAGGAATAAGAATTACATTTCTATGCCCTTCGCCAATACTTTTCTGATATTCTTTAATTACCATCAATCCTGCATATTCGCCGGCAGCACCAGAATTTGGTTGGAACGACACTGCTGCAAAACCTGTAATTTCTTTCAAGTCGGCTTCAAGTTCGTCAATTAGTTGAAAATATCCTACAGCTTGTTTTTTTGGTACGAATGGATGAATTTCGCCAAATTCTCCCCAACTTAATGGAAGCATTTCAGCAGCCGAATTTAGTTTCATTGTGCATGAACCAAGCGAAATCATTGAGTGAGTCAAGGAAAAATCTTTTCTCTCCAATTTTTTAATATATCGCATCATTTCGGTTTCTGAACGATATTTTGCAAAAACAGGATGTGTTAAGAAATTGCTGCTTCGTTTGAATTTTTCATTAAAATAATCATTATCCGGAATTTTCTGAATTGGAGAAAAGTTTTTATTAATAGCTTTTGCAAAAACTTCTATGATAGAATTTGTATCATCAATCGTACTTGTTTCATCAGTACTAATGCCAACTGTATTTTTATCAACAATAAGGAAGTTAATTTCTTTTTCAGTGGATAATTCTATAATTTTTTCTGTAAAGACATTTTCAGGTATGTTAATAAAAATTGTATCAAAATATTCCTGATTGCAGATTGAATATCCTAAACTTGAAATCTCTTTTGCGAGAATTCCAGCTGATTGGTGAGCTATGTTTGCAATATTTTTTAATCCTTCTGAACCATGATAGACAGCATACATTCCAGCCATGTTTGCCAACAAAGCTTGTGCAGTACAGATATTTGAGGTTGCTCTTTCACGTTTTATGTGCTGCTCTCTTGTTTGAAGAGCCATTCGTAGTGCCACATCACCATATACATCTTTCGAAATACCAATTATCCGACCAGGAATATGTCTTTTAAGCTTTTCGCGAGTAGCAAAATATGCAGCATGAGGTCCTCCGAAACCCATCGGTATTCCAAATCTTTGTGTCGAACCTACAACGATATCAGCACCCCATTCGCCAGGAGGCACAAGAATTGCCAAGCTCAATATGTCGGCAGCAACCGAAACTAAAGCATTGTTTTCGTGTGCTTTAGCTACAAAACTTGAATAGTCGTTGATTTTTCCGTCAGCAGCCGGATATTGAATCAATGCTCCGAATGTTTTTTCGCTGAATTGAAATTCGTTGAAATCGGAAAAAACAAGTTCTATGCCAAGCGATGCAGCTCTTGTTTCAATCACTGCTTTTGTTTGTGGAAAAATATTGTTGTCAATAAAAAATTGGTTTGCACCGGATTTTACAGCTTTTCGCGAACGTGTGTTGTATGACATTATCATTGCTTCTGCTGCGGCAGTAGATTCGTCAAGCAAGGAGGCATTGGCAATTTCCATTTTGGTTAGATCCATTATCATAGTCTGGAAATTTAGCAATGCTTCTAATCTCCCTTGAGAAATTTCTGCCTGATAAGGAGTATAAGATGTGTACCAACTTGGATTTTCAAGAATATTTCGTTGAATTACGGGAGGTAGAATTGTTCCATAATAGCCTTGTCCAATGAAGCTTTTATAGATTTTGTTTTTTGAAGCAATTTTTTTGATACTTTTCAAATATTCATATTCGCTAATTCCGGCAGGTAAATCAATATCTTTTTTCAAACGAATAGAAGCAGGTACCGTTTCTTCAATTAAACTATCAATCGACTTTGTGCCAATTTTATTCAACATACTTTCTATTTCGTGTGTTCGGGGTCCATTATGACGTGAAACAAATTGTTGTGTGGACATAATTGTATTATTTATTTAATTATTAATGGTTTACAAAAAATGTTTAAAGTATTTTTATTAAAAAATATTTTGCGAAAGTATAGAATATTATAATACAAAAAATATGATAAAATGCACTTTATTAAATTATCTTTTTGATGTAAAATGAGGAAATTTAGATGATATTATTTTTTTCTCATAGTGTTGAATAGCAGAGCTTTTTTGAGTATTCTTTCCATTGGTATGAATAATAAAGCTATAATTCCTTTAAGCAGCATGCTCCAAAAAAAGCTAAACGATTGGTCTTGCAAACTTGAATCAATATATGGTTCAAGAATTCCTTCGGAAACAAGAAATAATGAAATTGTGATAATAATTGCGAGAATTGCAGCTTTTCTACCAATTTTTGCTTTTGTGAGTGCGTCTATAGTTTCTGTCAATTCTGTATTTGTTTCAGTTAATTCCTGATTCAGGCCATTTAGTTCATCGTTTTTGCTTTCCAATTGTTTAGCAAACGACTTGATTTTACGATTTTTTGAAAGAATATCTAAATGAGTTTCAACTCTTTTTATAAGTTCTTTAGCATTAAATGGTTTGGTTACATAATCTTGTCCTCCAACATCGAAACCCGCAACTATATCATCAGTTTCAGTTTTTGCAGTAAGAAAAATTATAGGTGTTTCTTTAGTGATTTCATTTTGCCGCAATCGTTTGCAAACTTCGTAGCCATCCATTTCCGGCATCATAATGTCGAGAAGAATCAGGTCTATTTTTTCCGAAAAAGCAATTTCAAGAGCTTCTTGTCCGCTTGTTGCTACTTCAACATTATATCCTAAATTGCC
>JABHKC010000162.1 GCA_018692315.1 Bacteroidota bacterium
TGCTGCCCATATCCGAATGAAACGCTCGTTTGCTTCTTTTATAATTGTTGAATATTTAATTCTTATTTCATTTATTCTATCCATGTGGCAAAGATAGGAAAAAAAATTAATAATGGAGCAATTATATATTTACAATTACTTAGTAATTTAAAATAAGTATTGTAGAATATACCTTAGGCAATGATATTTATATATCAGGCACAATTTTCATTTAGGAATAATTCAAACTAAGAATTTGAGAATATGCATGAAAATGAAATATCCAAAGAAATTTTAAATGCTGCATTCAAAATTCATACAGCTCTCTGTCCTGGATTATTGGAAAGTACGTACAAAGAATGCTTGTTTTACGAGTTGAATAAAGTTGATTTGTTTATTGAAAAAGAGAAGCTACTTCCTTTAATTTATGGAGCCCTCTAAAAATGCAAATTTCTTCGTTGTTTCGCAATTTTAAAATCCTCATTTACAATAGTAAACTCCGGTTTTCAAATTTCTTACGCCTTGAAATTTACTATTTTTAGAAGTCCCCTTATGAATCTGTAAAATTGAACATCGGATATAGAGTAGATATGCTTGTTGAAAATAAAGTAATTGTTGAATTAAAATCAGTTGAAATCCTTACTGATGTTCATCTTGCACAAGTATTAACCTATCTTAAATTACCGGACTGTAAGCTTGGTTTGCTAATGAATTTTAATGTAAAAAGTTTGAAGTTTGGAATAAAGAAAATTGTTAATCGCATTGAACTTTGTGCTTGATACATGTGTGTATATTTCTGTTGTCTTATTTGTTTCATGTTCTAATATTGATTGACTTTGCTAAACATTAATTTAAATTAAAAACACCTTTGCAAAATATAAGAATTCTGTATGCTCGCAATGTGTTTTTGTCTTTTTTCCTTTAATCCCATCCCGAAGAGATATTCCAGCATAGCATTAACTCAAATTTTCTTTTGTTTAATGAATCGCTATGTACGAGATCCGTACGCTTAATGGTACTTCGGCAGGCTCAGCAGAGCTGTGAGAGGTGCACTGGTGGCTATTTCGCCATCAGCCGCCTACTCGATTGGCGTTTCGTTGTTTATTTATCAATAATCTTATTTTCGTTATCATTTTGCTGACCTGATTCCTTAGCATTTTTAGAAGAGACAATTGATTTTCCAGTTTGCTTTTCAATTTCTAAACGTGCTTTTTTTGCTGCGTAACCACCTTTTCTGGCAACATTGCTGTTTTCTTCCAAGCCTTGTGGTTTTTTCTCTTTTGATATTTCGGTGGTAGAGGCTTCTGCCAGCATATTTAACACCAATTCCAAATTGGTCATATTATCTCGCAAATTTTCTTTTTTAAGTCCCTTTAGTTTCTTGTATGCTTTCACATCTCTATCCGCCCACGCTTTTGTTATTTCATTGGTCAATATGGCATACTCTAAACCTTCTTTCATTCCACGTACATGCCATTCATCAGTAAGTTCTTTTCTTACCTCTATGCTTTTCAGCCTCTGATTGATCCAATCTCTCGAATAACCCTTTTTCAAGTATGTTTCCATTGCCCTATCAAATGCTTTTTCTGGATCTTCGGTCTCTTCAATTCTCTCATATCCAACTTTTGCCAACCAAATTTTAAAGGGTTCTGCCTTTGGTGAAGGAATAGATTGTATTAGTCTCAGAAGTTGTTCGGTGTCTGCAACATCTGTTTTGTAAAATTTACCATCAGACGATTCCATTTTCAGTTGGTTACAATTTGTAACCAACTCACTCCCTTCTTTCTTGAGCCTGTTTTTCAACACTTTCCAGTAATTATTTGGATTAACACTATCTGTTAGCACACCAATAATATCAACTATTGAAAAGAACCATTTTTCTTCTTCTTCGCTCCAATGAACTCGTACTCGTTGATCTTGAAATAATTTTATCGCATTTTCTTTTGTCATAATTTCTTTTTGAATCGTAAACCTCAAAAATAATTAATCTTTTTTCCTTCTGAGTTTTTAATTAGCAACGAATTCTCACAATGAATGCCAACATTAGTATAAACAGAAAATTCCGTTTATTTCTTTATTATTATTATTTGTTTTAAATATCCATCTCATCAAAAGGATCATTATATCATTGAACTTTGTACTTGAAACATGTGTGTATATTTCTGTTGTTTTACTCGATTCATGTTCTAATATTGATTCAATTTGTTATTCATAATAAAATTAAAAATACCATTGCAAAAATATAAGAATTCTGTATGCTTGCAAATTATTTTTGTATTTTTTCCTTTGGTTTTATCTTATAAAAATACTTTTTTAATCAAATTCTGTATATCTCCAAAAATAAGAAATATACGGAACAATCATAAACTTTACAATTTGATTTTTTGCGACAAGTTGAACTAAATCTAAACCAGCAAATTCATACAAA
>JABHKC010000163.1 GCA_018692315.1 Bacteroidota bacterium
AAGTTGGATATTTTCCACTATACTTATGGCGTATTACACAACCCTGCATACCGCAAAAAATACGAACTAAATTTAAAACGAGAATTTCCTCGCCTACCGTTTTACAAAGATTTTTTCAAGTGGGTAAACTGGGGCAAACGGCTTATGGATTTGCACATAAAATACGAAACTGTTGAGTCATACGATTTAAAAATAATCGAAGAAGAAAAACAAAAAGAAAAGCCCAAAGCAAAATTAAGACGCAACAAAGAAACCAACGAAATAATATTAGACGAAAACACAAGCATTTTAAACATTCCGGATATTGCATTCGATTATAAGCTCGGCAATCGCAGCGCAATAGATTGGATTCTTGACCAATACAAAGAAAAAAAGCCAAGAGACAAAACCATTGCCGAAAAATTTAATACTTACAAATTTGCTGACTACAAAGAAACCGTAATTGATTTAATCAGGCGAGTTACAACAGTTTCTGTAAAGACAATGAAAATTGTAAACCAAATGGAAATAGAAGAACCTCACGATAATAAAAATTTAACAAAATGAAAAACTCAAAACTAATTTTACAAATTGTAATTTTTGTATTTTTATTAAATACAAACCTTAAAGCCCAGCCCTGCAAAGAAGTAATTGGCTACTATCCAAACTGGCAGTGGTACGATCGTGCAAATCTTGTAGAGCCCTCAGCTATTGATTATTCAAAATATTCGATACTAAATTATGCATTTTTTAATGCAAATCTGAATGGATCAATTTCTGAAACTGATTCATGGGCAGACGAAAATTTATTGTTCGGGCAGCATGATTGGGTAAATGGCGGATACCTTCCGAACACTTCCTTGATTGATATTGCTCACACTAACAATGTAAAAGTAATGGTTTCTATTGGCGGCTGGACTTTGTCAAATAATTTTCCGGCAATAGCTGCAAACCCCAACAAACGAACAATCTTTGCAAGCGAATGTGTTAGACTGCTGCAAGATTATAATTTCGATGGTATTGATATTGATTGGGAATATCCCGGATATGCTCCCCACAACGGAACACCTGCCGATGGTGTGAATTACACTTTATTGCTTCAAGAAATTAGAGATTCGATAGATGCTTACGGCTTACAAAATGGGAACGATTACCTGCTTTCTTCATGTTTTAGTGCAGACCCTGCAAAAATGCAAATTATTGAGTGGAACAATCTAATTGGAATTTTAGATATGTTTAATCTTATGACATACGATTTTTTTGGAGCATTCAGTACATTAAGTAATCACAATTCGCCACTTTATGCTCCTGCAGCTGGCGACACAAGTTTTAATATTCATTCAGCTTTCACAAATATTACTCAAACATATGGTTTACCTGCCTCGAAACTAAATATTGGTGTTCCCTTCTACGGACGTTCGGTAACAACTTGTACCGGATTGCATCAAACACATTCGGGCAGTGCCGACAATTCTACATTTTGGGAAGACGATGGTAGTCCTTTATATTACAATGTCTTGAATAAAATGAACCTTTTTTCAAGTTTTTGGGATAGTCAGGCACAAGTTCCGTATTTGCTCGGAAATAGCATAAACACATTTGTTTCTTACGACGACGAGCAATCAATTGCCATGAAAGCACAATATGTTGTCGATAATAATGCTCGTGGTGTAATAATTTGGGAAATTACGGGCGACTATATTGAAACTTCCTCTGGTTCAGGAACCATTGCAGGAACTCCCCTTGCAGACACTTTGAATTATGTTTTGTGCGGGTTGAATGTAAATAGTGAGCAACATTCCTTTAATGAAAATGAAGTGGACTTTGCAATCTATCCAAATCCTGCAAAAAACAACATTTTCATAAAAAAGGACAATTTTACTGAAGTTAAAATCTCTGATATTTTCGGAAGAGAAATAATAGCAACTAAAAATTCTACTATCAATATTTCAAAACTTTCTTCAGGAATATATTTTGTTTCATTAAAAAACACAAAAGAAAATATTCATAGAATTGAGAAATTGGTTGTTGAGTGAAGTTTTTTGGGATAATTGGTTTTGGATTTTAGATTTCTGCCTGTAAACAAAACTCTTGCAAACCATTGCCAGCACTCATAGAAAAAGATTGATTATAGTAATAAAATAAAACGGTCCCTGACGAGATATCTATCAAATTTTTTACTAATTTATGCTCTTCAATTTAAAAGTTTTTGTTTCCAACAAAAGGTATTTATGCGATACATTTTTCATTTTACCATTGATTCATACAATTCAATATATGATTTTACCTGAGTAAGAAGATCAAATTTTTTTATGGGCGAAATTGTCCATTTTCCTTCTTTTGCCAACTGCAATGCCTCGGCTAATGATTTGAAACTTAATGAATTCAGCTTAATATATCTGCCTGAAATAACTTCTTTCAAAGCTCCTTTGTCCGACGAAATTACAGGAATATTCATTGCAATGGCTTCGGTGGCTGCAAAGCAAAAACCTTCGCTATATGATGAAACCACCACACAGCTTGACGAACACAAATGTCTATTCAATTCCTCTTTTTCCAGATTGTTCAAAATCTCACATTGTTTCGAAATTTGCCATTGTTCCAACAATTTTTTCACTTTCGCGAAAAACTTTTTTGGAATAGTCGGAATAATTAATTTTAAACTTGCATCAGGATTTTTCTTAAAAAATTTCGCTGCAGCAGGAATCAAAATATCCAATCCTTTTGATACTCCGAGCCTTCCGAAGAATGTGAAAGTAAAATTCTCCGGTGCTTGCCATTTTGCTCCATTAAACTTTTCATAATCGAGTCCGTTATATATCCTTGAAATTTTTTCTGTTGAAATTCCGGAATCAATCAGACAGTTTTTTGTATAGTCCGAAACTGTAACAATCTTGCTGTATGGCAGTCGGGCAATTATTTGCTCGAACAAAAAATTGAAATTGCGTGTAAAAAAATCCATAAAAGGAAGCTTAAACCAAAGTTTTCCCCACAGTTCGTGAAAAGTTATTACAACTTTTTTCCTGAAAAGTTTTGCCAGCACAGATGATGGAAAACCTGCACTCGAAGAAGTTGTGTGAATAATGTCGCACCTTCGCACATTTTTATACAGATAAAAACCTGACAAGAGAGCAAAAGCTATTCGGTTTGTTAGTTTCAGCCTTTTTATTGAAACACCATTTACGAATTCTTCATGCGGAAGCTCAGGGCTAAATCTCATTGTTACAACTTCAACCTCATTGCCATTTTGAACAAGCTTCTCTGCCAATGTTTTGAACAAAGTTTCAACTCCACCAATATTTGGGTAATAATATTCTAATATGAAGAGGATTTTCATTTTGTAACAGATTGTTGAAACTCTTTTGCAAAAATTTCCCATGAAAATTTTGCCGACTGTGATAACGATTTTTTATTCATTTCATATCGCAACTTTTCATTTTTGCTTATTTCAAGCATAGCTTCGCAAAGTTCATTTGCATCAGTAGGGCTGAAATATTTTGCAGCATCGCCTCCCACTTCGGGCAAACTCGATGAATCGGAAACTATACAAGCCGTGCCACAGGACATTGCTTCCAAAATTGGCAAACCAAAACCTTCGTACAATGAAGGATAAATAAGTGCAATGGCTTGCGAATATAAAACGGTAAGCTCCTCTTTGCTGACGTATCCCAAAATTTCGATGTCCTCTTTGAATGGATGATTTTCTAATGCCGAAAAAAAATTTTCGGTTTTCCAACCTTCTTTTCCTACAATTATAAGTTTATGAATTTCAGTATTTTGTCTTCTGAAAATCTGATATGCTTCGAGGAGCGTTACTAGATTTTTTCGCGGTTCAATTGTCCCGACCGACAGAAAATATTTTTTATCTAAATTTAATTTTGAAATGATTTTAGCATTTTCATTTTTTCTGAAATCCTTATCCCTTCCAAGATAAATTCTATTCACTTTTCCTTTTGTAAAAGGATAGTATTTATGAAGATCCTTAGTTGTATTTTCAGAATTTGAAATAATAATATCGGCTTTTTTCAGAATCCTTTTCAAAAATATCTTTTGCAGCAATTGGCTGTGATAGCGATGAAGATGTGAAAAAATTATCGGTGTTAAATCATGAATTATTGTGATACGTTTAATCCGTTTTGGAAGGTTGAAAGGACCAAAATGAGCAGGCTCAACTACTGCATCAACTTTTAGTTTTCTAAGTAAAAATGGGACTATCACAAAAAGTCGGAGTGAAGCAAAAGTAGGGATTTTTGGAAAATTTGGAATAATATGTTGCTCAATTCCAGTGAATTTATTATCCTTTTTTTGCCTTATTAAAATATATTCGTTTTGCTGATCATATTTTATCAAAGATTTTATCATCTCTTTTGTGTAAATATGAACTCCGGCATATTGATTGTCGAGCGGGTCAGCTAATATTGCTATTCGCATATTAATTTCTTGTTAACATAAAATTTTAAGTTTTCTCCGTTTTATCGATTTTATGAAGTTTTGGCTGATCTATAAAAATGCTCTTCACATTGGTAAATATATTTTCATTGTAATTTTCAGCAAAATCAATAGCCCTTTTTGCTTGAGTATTGTATGATTCCTCATTCAGAAACAAATTTAAAATAGCAGCAGTAAAACTTTCAAGATCGTCAGCAACCATAAATTCATTATTCAAACAATCCATCCCTTCAGCAGCCTGAGAAGTGCAAACTAAAGGCAGTCCGAAACCCAAGGCTTCAATGTTCTTAATTTTTAAACCGGTGCCAACTCTTCCCGGATTTATCACAATATCTGCTTCTTTGTAGGCATCTTCAATGTTTTTCACTTCGCCCAATTTTTCAATATTTGGGGCATCGACAATGTGATTGCAAATATTTCCGGATAGTACGAGTTTTACATTTTCGATTTTGGCGACCAGCTTGGGTAAAATATATTCAATAAAATAATTTATTCCATCGATATTGCTAATATTTCCGGCACCAAGATAAAGAATTTGGTAGCGGGCAGTGTTTCTCATTTTTGCAGAATAAATCTCAACCTTATGCCCTATAGTGAAAACCTGCTGTGTTTTTGTCATATTTTTTATAATAGCTTCCTCTTTTTTCTGAATAGCTATCAAAACATCGGCACGATTGAAACCTTTTGTTTCCTCGCTCCTTGAGGTTGAAAAGAAGGAATCCTGAAAACCCATTTTTTTGTAATTCAGATTCCGATTTGTAAAAATATCGTGAGTATCAATTACTTTTAAAACTGTTTCAGGAAAATTGAGCAAAACCCGCGACATAAAAACATATTCGGCTAATACTATATCGTAATTGTATTTTTTATGTAAAAAACTCGCAATGCTGTCGAGACCCTCGTTATACCAGTCGTCAATTTTGTAAACAAGATTTTCTGAATTTCTATCATTTTGATTTTCTTCTTTTTTGAAGTTTTTGTTAATGCCTACATTTTCAATGCGTTCTATGGATATTGACTCTTCAATTTTATTTTCTTCTTGCTTATCGTCTTCTTTTTCAAAACTTTCTGTCAACGCAGTTTTATTAATATCAGGAATTTGAAGTTGGTCTGTCTCCTCATCGTCAAGACTACGTACAGGATTTTTATTTAGCAATGATTGTTTATTTCCTATGAAAGTTTTCCTTAAGAATATGTAAACTCTGGGATCAACTTTCAAAAGCTTCCTCCCCAATATTCCAATCCAGGCATCAATTTCAACAATGATGTGGTTAATTTGATTTACAAAACCTATCAGGGCAATTGAGAAGTAATTTCTAATAGCGTGAAAAGGAGCAAGTTCATTTTTGGGAAAGCTCAGATTGTTTTTCAATTCATTTGTTTCTCCTTGCTTTGCCATTGCGATATTTTTCTTAAGTTGCCTAATTACCGCCGGATTAGTATTTGGGACAAAATAAAACTTATCCCATGCCTCTCTCATAGCTTTATTATCTGCTTGAGTAGTAACATGCTTAGCATTCGATTCCATGTTGAAATACAGGAAATGAATTTCGAAACCAAAGGTTTTCAGAATGTTTACAAACTGAAAAATACGGCTTCGGTTACCGGCATTTTGCGGATGGCTCGGAGTGGGTGAGACTATTAGGATTTTATTTTTCATAAATATAATTGGCAATAAAATATGCCAACACTTGCATTATTAATTCTCCCAAACTTTATTCATCCTTAGTATATCCCATTTTTTCCAAAGTGTTACCGTGCTTTTTCCAAAACATACGTTGCAACTTTTCCGACATTTCATTTTTCCATTCACCAACTTTACCTCTTCTGAAAAACAAATTATTAAATTCATGTTTTTCGCTTTCGGTATATTTTTGTCTTTCGTTACCACCAAAAAACGCATCTCCATTTCTTTGAGATTCGAAAGTTGGAATTTTATCTGCTAATGGTTCGGGCATATCCATAAATGAACGAAACGACTCAGTATATTTGAGTGGGTCGAGAATAAAATCTTCAAATTTGATAACAATATCGGCGAGTTTAGTCCATTGCTCAACATTGCGAGACCAGCCACCAAAGTATGAACCAAATGGTGCTCTTATGGCAGATTTTAAATTTTTTGTGAAATCGGTTCCGGGTTCTACTATATCTTTCCTATGATGAGCCATCGAAATCAAAGCATCTCTTCCATCTCTAACTAAATAAATAATATGGTTTTCTTTTGCACATAAACGCAAGGTTTTGGATGGCAGCTCATGCGATTTCAGAACCAGAAAATTAAATTTTGATTGTAACTCACTTAATCTGAATTCCGCTTTCTCGTTAAGTTTTCCTTTTTTTTGCTTGCGTTCGCTTAAATTTTGAAGCTTTTCGATACTTTTATTGTAAATCTCGATACTATTCCAGGAATATATTCCATAAACTTCGTAAAGCACATTCCTCAAAAAAGTATTTCCCGATCGAGGAAAGGAAGCAAGGATAATATTTGGTTTATCAATATCTTTATTCATTCTAATTTATACTTCCAAAGTGAGTTTTTTCACTTTGATTGTTTTGCGATAAGTTTCAAGTACTTCGGCCGGAGAGCCAATTTGGATGCATTCTCCTTTGTGCATCAAAAAAACACGATTGGCATATTTTTTCACAGTTCCCAGATTATGGCTTACATGAATAATGGTTTGTCCTTGAATGAAAGCTTCATTGAAAATTTTATCAGATTTTTCTTTAAATTTCTCATCGCCCACACCTCCAAAAAATTCGTCCATTAAAAAAATATCTGCTTCGGCATGAATGGCAATGGCAAAAGCTAATCTACTTTTCATTCCTTTGGAGTAATATTTGATTTTTGTGTCGATAAAATCGTTCAATTCTGCAAATTCTATTATTTTGTAAAACCTTCTTCCAATCTGCTTAAAAGTCAATCCCATCACCGAAGCATTGATATAAATATTCTCACGAGCAGTAAGTTCGATGTTAAATCCCAAACCTAAGCTTAATCTGATGAAACTACCGATGGTTGTAACTTTTCCGCCTTTGTCTGGTTTATAAACTCCACTCATTAGGTGCAACAATGTAGATTTACCACTTCCATTGGCTCCAACTATACCAATAAATTCGCCTTTTTTAATTTCAAAACTTACATTTTTGACAGCTTTGATTTGTCTTTTTCTTTTCGAGCTAATAAGATCTATGATTACTTCACGAAAAGTTTGGGTTTTATTATCTTGAATAGAAAATGTTTTACTTACATTCTCGAATTTGATAACCGTTTGATTTTTCATATCTTAGAACTTTTCTGCCGCTTTGTGAAACAACTTTTTGAAAACAATTAATCCAATTCCGAGAAGAGCCAAGGCATAAGCATAATCGAACAATAAAACTCCCCAATCGGGCGGCTTTCCATAAAGTAAAACATTTCTTGTATTTATAATTATTCCTGCAACCGGATTAGCATATAATAAGGCAGGAAACTTATCAAATACTCGAGATGTTCTGGCAAAGAAAATTGGGTTCAGCCAAAAAAGTGCAAGCAAAAGCATATCCCAAATTTGACTTACATCGCGTATAAAAATATGAATAACTGATAAAATTATGCTGATTGCTAAAACAAGAATACAGACATTTAGTATCATCAAAGGAAGAAACAATAAGTTCCAATTGGGGAAAATGCCTGAAAATGAGCTTGCAATCAGATAAACAAATATATTAAAAAGCAATCCCATCAAACTGCTTAAAACTGCCGATATATAAATATCAAGTTTATTAAAATCTACATTCTCAAGCAAATATCTTTTGCTTTTAATCATATTCAAACCCTTCTTGGTTCCTTCAAGAAAGAACATCCAAATCACTAAGCCGGAAAAAATATGCAATCCGTAATTTGGTATATTATGCTCTATTACTAAAGAAAAAACGATATAATAAACAGAAAGACGAAAAAGCGGATTTATGAGAGCCCATACCAGCCCTAAAAACGTACCATAATACCTGATTTTAAAATCTGTTTTTGCCAGAATCCAAATTCTTTCAAACTGATTATTTTCAGGCAAAGATTCTAATATTTTCTTTACTATCATTCTCAAATTTGTTCAACTAAAATTATCTAAACAATCTCTATTCTGAATTTCTTATTTAAGCAATTCATGTACTATTTCAAATAGTTTAATCCAAAACGACACCATTATCACAGCTTCGCCCTGTCAGTTACACTTTGTAACACAACAAAACTAAACTGTGCAATACAAATATCTGCAACAAACATAAATATTTTATTTGGTTTTTTCTATTTTACTGAAACCGAAAAATTATTAGAAGAAGCAAATATAAAATTGTGGATAAGAAAGAATATCTAAGAAAACTCAATATTTTTGAAGTGTCTTTTAAGAAAAGGTCAGGAATCCTGCATATAGCGGGCTGAATTGTTCAAAACAAGGATTTTATTTGAAAGCTTTCTCTAAAAGTCCATCACCATTTATTGCAAGACGATTGAAATATTCAGGAACATTTTTCCCGGTAATTTTATCAACATAAAGCTTTGCAAGGTGCTGTCCCAACATAAATCCTTGTCCTCTAAGTCCAATAAATAAGCCCAAATCGGCATCAATAATCATTCGTGGCTCAACGTAGTAGCCGCTCCAAAGCGCCTGAAAACCAACTGATGACAATTGTGGCAACCAATCAAGAAATACTTCTGACACTATTTCAATAAACTCTTTTGAACTAATTTTAACGTTTTTGCCTGTTTCATTAGCTTCATTCATTGGCGAAGCGCAACCAATAATTTGTCCTGTTTCGACAAGTTGTTGTCCGTAAACGGCCGAGAAACCTTTATATTTTTGTCGATCTATCATCATTGGTAGAGGAGAATTATTCAAACCAAGGTGTGGCAAACGACGAGTTATAAATGCCTGATGCTTAACCGAGAATAGTTCGGTTTCAATGCCAAGTTTTTTTGCAAACAGATTGCCATCTGAACCTAAAGCATTTATGAAATTTTCTGTTTCGTATTCTATATATTCTTTTTCATGTGTTTGAACCAATACTTTGAAAACGTTTTTTTCTTTCTCAAGGTTAATTAATTTGCAATCTTCGAGAACATTACCTCCCTGATCCAAACCAATTCTTCTGATAAGATCAATCACCTTTCCAGGTGTTGCCTGCCAGCAATTCTTTGTAACTAAAGCAGCATTATATTTTTTTATATCAGGATTAATATAATGTGAAATTTTCCGGCGAAAATCTTTTGGTTCAATCATTTCTGCTTCAGACCATGACATAGAATTCTGAAGTGCGTTATACATTTCGTCGTTATGAGCAAAAGTTACATAATTGATTGGCAAAAAATCAATATTACTGATTTCTTGAAGTTCCTTAAATATATTAAGATTTTCAGATGCAATTTCAGCCAATTCTGGCAAACTGAAATTTGAGCGACCTCCGGCGATATTTCTCCATGATCCTCCTCGACCAAAATTTAGTAAAATAGGATTCTGTCCGGCTTCGGCAAGATACCTAAACAATGCACTGCCAGCAATTCCACCACCTGCAACCAACGATTGAACTTTAACTTTCTTTATAGATTTGTTGATTTGTCCAATAATTTTTTCGTTTGCTTTCTTTGGGTAAAGTTCACCTAAGTTGATTTGATTGGAAAGCGGACCTCTTGGTGTGGCTTCATCAATAATTGAAATTCCATATGGCCGAATTGATTGTTTTAGTCGTTTTATGCACCGGCTTCCGCGGCAAGCACCCATTCCAAGTCTGGTAGTATGTTTTATTTCATCAACCGATATAAATTTTCGATCGCCAACAACATGTAATATATCATTGAGTTTTACATCATCGCAATGACAAATATACGTTTCAGATTCCATTTCCGGAAGCTTTTCAGCAAACTCAAATTTTTCAGGATAAATATTTTTTGAAATAAATCCACGTACTTCAGTAATATTGTTCCCAATAAACTTCAAAGATTTTACTCTGGCGATATGCGTTTTATTCTTTTTTCTGAGAATTTTTTCTACAATTCCTTCTCCGAGTCTTTCTCCATTATTATCAACTAAATACACCTCAGATTTTTCTTCAACAGCATATTCTATAGGAAGAAATAACCAATCTTTTTTTGGATTATATCCAAAAATTGCCAATCCAGGACATTGATAAACGCAATCCATGCACCCGGTACATTTATCAAAATCGATTAATGGAACTGTGCTTGTTGAAGTTTTGGTTATTGCACCTTGCTTACATGCAAATTCGCAAGGATTGCAAGCAAAACCATAATTACAATCGAGAATAACAAAGGGTTTTGAGCTAAATCTTTTTTCGTTGGGAAAAAATGGCTTATCCATTACTAAAATAGGATGTTGCTGCGATTCGATATATTCTTTAGAAACAGACAAATATTCTTCGTAATCGTAATTTTTGCCCATTTCTTGCAAAATTTCGAAAGCTACTTGTTTTCCGCGAAGTACGGCACTTGTACCTTCACCTATTCTTATAGAATCACCGGCACCAAAACTTTTGCGACCAAAAATTTCGTTTCCTTTTATAAAAAGCTGATTGTCGGAAACCAGTCCGGTGCATATATTTATTGCATCAATATTGTCAATAAGTTTTTCAGTTCCCGGAATAGGTTTGAAATTTTCGCACTCGGCAACTATTGCTCCTGTAATTCCGGTATTATCCTCATTTGGAACAGCTTTCAGCAAAATGTGCGAAAGGATGACAGGAATTCCTAATCGTCTGACACGATTTGCCTGAACAGGAAAACCTCCTTCGCAGGGTAAAGCTTCGATAATTGCCTTAACATTTGCTCCTGCTTGCATCAACTGATAGGAAGTAAGATAGCCAATATTTCCAGCTCCAATTGTCAAAACGTTTTTCCCCAAGAGGGTAAGTTCTGTATTCATCATTTTCTGAACAACTGCTGCAGTATAAACTCCTGGCAAATCGTCGTTTTCAAAACTTGGCATAAAGGGAACTGCTCCTGTTGCAACAACAAGATATTCTGCATCTACAAAGTATATTTCGTCTGAATTAATATTTTTGACAGCAATTCTTTTTCCTTCGAGAATATCCCAAACTGTTGAATTTAGGAAAATTCCATCGTGACAATCTCCAGCAAGAGTTTCTGCAATATCGAATCCGCGCATACCGCCATATTTTTTCTCTTTTTCGAAAAAGAAAAACTGATGTGTTTGCATTAGAAATTGCCCGCCGATTTTGTCATTGTTGTCGATTACAATATTGTTTATATTTTGTTTGTTAAGTTCTTCGCGTGCAGCCAGTCCGGCTGGTCCGGCACCAATAATTGCTACCGTTGTTTTATATATTTTATTTGCCTGATTTACATCTGAAATAGATATTTTTGGAGTATATGTTTTTGGAATTTCCTGAACTTCTTTTACATCGTCAACTTTTGTAATACAAATTCTTTTTGTCTGCCCATCGACTAACATTTCGCAAGCACCGCATTTGCCAATTCCACATTGGAGACTTCTATTTCTATTTTGAAGACTATGACTATGAATAGGATATCCAGCCTGATGCAAAGCAGCTGCTATAGTAAAACCCTTTTCTCCAACTACTTTTTCCTTATTAAAACTGAAAGCAACTTTTGCAGCATCTTCAATATCAATTATTGGATGTTCAATAATCTTATACATAATTTCCAACTATATTTTTCACTAAATACTTGAAGCAAAAATATTCATTTTGTATGCATACTTTCAATGACCTTTGTCATTATAATTTGAAAGCCAAATTTTTGATTTAGTAAAATTGAGAATCCTGTATTGAATGTTGAATGTTTTTGAAATTGAACACTGCTCACACCAACAAATTGTCAATGTGTTAAAAGTATAAAGGTGATTACTTTTATGAAAACTAAATTTTTAACTACTCAAAATTCAACCAAATACTTTTATATTAGATATTTTGAATAAAAAGTTTGATATCTGGCAGTTGTATAATAAATGATTATGGGAAGCCATATTTTGTTACAGAAACAACTATAGCTTGGCAAACGCACGCTCAACATGTCTGCGTATGCAGGATTCTCTAATCGTAAATATACATAGTATTTTCATCTAAAGCCTCATGTTTTTCTCTTCCAAAAAGAAAATTTATGCCAAACTGAAAATTAAATGTTCTGGCTTGGTAAGGCCAAGGGAATTTGTCAATTTGGTCGATACGCCAACCTACAATATTATCAGCAATAATATAAAATTGGAATGCCTTTGCAGTAAAACCAGCACCGAATCCAAGATTGTTTCCCAAATGTGAGGCATAGGTATAACTCATGCTCAATGATAGCCATTTGAAAAATTCTGTATTAACCGAACTGGTAACATAATTATGAAATTTTTCATCGTATATATCTGAACGATAGAGCAATCCAAGATTTATTTTGTTAGTAATTTGATATTTAGCCCCAACAAATAATTTAGGAGTTAGCCTTGTTTTGTATTTTTCATAGTTTGCGGTTACCAAAAATATATTTTGTAAGCTATCAATCATTTCGTCAACACTTTCGAAATCGTTGTTAATTTCTTGAGGAGAAAAATCAATGCCGGTATATGTATATTCACCATTTTGAAAAACGCTGAAAACATATGAATTCCAGTTTATTTTGCCAATATCGATAATACTTGCCGAGACTTCCAATTTATTGATAGGTTTGTATAAAACTCCACAATCGATTGCAAATCCTTTGTTTTGATTGTTTAGAAGATAATTGCTGAGAAAGTAGTCTGCATCCTCGTCAATCATTTCAAAGTCCTCAATTTCTTGAGTTTCAGAATTTAAAATAAGGTTTGCAGGAATGGATGCATCTACCTGAACATCAGAGTAAAGATCGATATAATATGTATTTGGATTTGTATATAAAGTAATGTCGAATTTGCTTGTATTTAAATTTGCTTGACCCGAAAGTAGTTTTGCTTTTACTCCGGCAGTAATTTTTCTATTTATTTCGTATGAAAATCCGAAGGCATATTCTAAATATAAATCGAATTGAAGCTTGAAATTGCTAAAATCGAAGGTTTCACCAATATGATTGCCATTTCCTTCGCTTACAAAAGTTACCAAATCTTTCGGGATATTTACATTCAAATTATTTTTTAAAGTCATATCGAAAGAAAAAAACATCTTATTGTTTCTCAATCCTAACGAAATAATATTTAAATCTAAGTTATTCGCAAAATAATTATCCTCAGCAAAATGATTAGAAAGTTCGTGAATATTTGTATTCAGCATTTCATAATAATCGAGGTCTTGAAATCCGAGATTCAAAGCCAGGGAACTTAATGCCGGAAAGCCAAAAAACACATTGCAATCTGCATGAAAAGCCGGATTCAATGTATTTTTCTGATTTATGTTATTCATAAAATACAATGTCTGACTTTGAGAAAAAGCTGAAATTGAAATAAATGAAATAACAACTGCTATTAGTATTGATTTATATAAAAGTTTTAATTGCATAGTATTTAGTTTTTAAATAACAGTCTAATTTTCCAATTCAAACATCCCTGTAATTTTTATTGCAAGATATACATCAAGCGTATAATCAAGATATAGTTTAACGACTTGTTCTCCGTTGTTTGTGGTTGAAAGTTTGGCTGAAACAATAAGCTGATTGGAGTTTTCAATATTGTCCATTCTATTTTTATCAATTGATACTTCTGTGCTACTTTCGCTCGACTCCGACACTTTTCCATTTTCATCGACTTTGGCGGCTGATAGCAAGTCGATATTTAAGGAATCCAAATGAGTATCAGCGACAGAATCGGCAAAAATCACATTTATATTCAGATCGAAAGGAAATCCATTATCTACAAAAATATTTAAAAGAGCAGACTCAATATCCTGATTTTCATTATCTCCAAGCAATCCACCTTCTCCAAAATCTAATTCTATAGTGTCTTTTAACATAAGCTCAGAGCATTTTAGCTCAAGAGGCAAGTCGAGCTCAATGCCGATATCTACTTTGCTAGTGTTTGTAACAAAATTTGAATATATTACTCCGGTAGTTGCAGAATCGGGATTTGTAATTACTGCACCTGAAAAGTATAATTCTTTTGGAGGAAGTGCAATTAACTCAACAATATTTGAAGTTTCTTTCCCGATAATTAGTGTTTCGGAAATTTCGTCACCAACAAAAATTGGAGATGGAAATTGCATTGTGTCAGATTCAAATTCGACAAAATCGTTGTCATACGATTTCCCTGTCATATCTATATCAAATGCTGCGGGTAGCCCAATCGAATTTGTAATATTAATCTTTAAATTTGGATTGCTTAGCTCAAAACCTCCTGAAATGTCTTTTAAAATGTCTATACCAAGGGGTAGAGTATCTGTAGGAATTTCGATAACTTGCCGTCCAATATATCCCTCAATTAATGTAAATTCTAATTCGTTAATCTCAAATTCAATTGCTACACTATTAGACGAATCGAATTCTACATACTCGTTAGATGCAAAAATCTTGAGTTCGTATTCCATTTGCAGAATATTAAAACCGGTATCGGTATTTGCCGTAAGGTCGAAAATGCTGTTCGACAAATCCCAGATTCCATTAATATTTGAGCTTGAAAGATCAATTATGTGAATAGCCGGAAAACCATTCCTAATTACGTAAGGAAATTTTAGTTGTGCCTGTACATTTGTCTGTATATCATTGATAATACTATATTCTATGATAGCTTTTGACATGTGGATTGTTGTAAGTCTTTCTCCACTTTCAACCCCAAAATCGATATTTGTGGTATCTTTTGTGAAAACCTGTTCCGGAATATTTGCAATTCCATGAATAACTTTTACATCTTTTGTTGAAATACTGAGTATCAAGCCCATACCGAGATTTATTGGAACTAAGTTTGTTCCACTACCGGGCGAACTTAAAGTTATCAACTCGACTATAAAATTGCTTGAAATTGTTTGCCCACTCACATCAATCGTATCGTAGATTGTCTCGCCAACTGCTATTACAGGATATGTAACATATGAAATTTCGAAATTTGTTTCATTGAGATCGCATTGCAGAGATGCTTCTAAATTTTCTACTACCACAGGCAGATTATTTGTAATCGTCATTATGATAAAACCTTCAGAAAAAGTTACTTCAGCAAATTCATCGAACTCATCAAATAAAAGTGTATCGGCTTCTAAAGTTTGCAATGGGGGAAATACTGAATTAGTACCATGCAATGAATCTATTAAATTGGCTGTGGCTGTATCAACTTTTTCAATTAATGAATCTAAACGCAACTCTGTCTCATTTGGTCCATAATTGCTCAGTTCTATTTCTCCGAGTTTATAATTTTCCTCAATTATATCTTGTTCAGGAATTTCAATAATTTCCGAAACATCGAACGAAAAAAGAGAATCGTCTTTGTAGGCAAATCTTATGAAATTGTCCTTATCGACAAAAATTAAGGAGTCGTCTGGTTCTACAGCATCGCTCAAACTAAGTTGTGTATGCCCTATAGGTAAAGCCATGCTTGGGTTCCACGAAAGATCTTCAGGCTTTTTAATATCTTTTCGGCAAGATGATAAGACCAAAAAAAATATTACTATGATTATTGTAAATGATGATATTTTGTTCATGTTATCATGTTTTTCTTAAATTATTCTCAGCAAAATTAATAATTCGTATTTATACATATATATTTAACAATTGTTTACTAATTTATTGTTAAAGTCCTAAGGAATTTTCATTAACAAAAGATCGTACCAAACTATGTAAGTAAAACTCATTAGTCATGATTCAAGTTTTTTTGATATGAAGTTTTATAATTTCCGTAAAAAACAAAAGGAGCCCAATAGAATGGTTGAGCCCAGTAAGAGTCGTGTTTTTCGTTAATGAAATCTCTTTTAACTTTATTGAGTGCCAAAGAATATGACATATTTTCAGCGGCTAATAAAGAATAAAATTCACTCATAAAACATTCAGTAGATTTGTCTGACACTGACCATAAGGTAGAAGATACACTATTGGCACCGGCAATAAGAAATGCTTGCGACAAGCCTACAACTCCTTCACTACTATATATTTTCCCACTTCCTGTCTCGCACGACGAAAGATTTACGAAATCGGTATTTATTTTTAGTTTATAAATTTCATCAACTGTCAGAAATCCGTCTTCATTTTTCATATCTTCGGATTGCGACAATACTATTGCAGATAATTTGGGCAATTCTTGAACTGCCATACTATGAGTAGAAATATGGATTATTTTATATTTTTGAAGAGCAGATTTTTCAGAAAGCCTTTTTATCTGATGCTCTGTAACATCTGAATATGTAAAATGATTAGCTTCCTCGAATATAGAAGATAGTTGAGCTATTTCTTTTTCTGAGCCTATCAGATGATTCATTTTGCCTATTTCTAATTGCTTATAAATTTTTGCAATATTGTCCACTGTGTTACCTTCGAACAAATCTATTCGAGCCTGTTCAATGTCTTGAGCATCTGTTTCGTTAATTTGAATAGTATCAAAATTGTTAATAGCAGAACATGCACCAAAAATGATAATATCTTTGGGCAAACTATAATTTCGATTTTTGAGTATTTCTAATGTTGACAGCGATTGTGAATAAGATATATTATGAGTTTCTATGAAATATTCATCTTTTTCGTTGATAAATGCCTCGAAAGGCAAAAGATGAAACATACCATCGGGGACTATTAACAGTTGTGATTTGCTTGATATTTCACTATCTAAATCGGAAATTAAAAACTGATATAATGCTTTTGCTATCTGTCTCTGAATTTCAATTAAATTGTAATCAGTAAGTGGTCTTGAAATAAGACTTCTATAATAGGAGACAATTTGTAAGAATAATTCCATATTTATTTTCTTATTGGACGAAGTATCATAGTTTTCCAATTTGTCTAATTCGTTTTTTGAACCATTTGTTTCTATATATTCTCTCAAATACGGTTTAATTTTTGGAATAATTGATAAATTAAATTCTGATTTTCTCTTATTCATAGAAATCACTGTATCTTTTGATATATACATTTGAATTAAATAGCTATAGTCTGAAGCTGAGAATATTACAATTCCAATTGAGTCTGAAATATTCTCTTGAATACTTTTAATTGACATGCTATTTTTTTGGCCATTTTCATTTTTTAGTTTTTTGTCGAGAACTTTTGCTTTGCTATACTCTATAGTTGAAAATGTACTCTCAATGTCGTCAGACATGTAATAAGCTAAGATTAAACGATGATAATTTCTAATTAACTGGGAATAAAAATCAATTTGATATTTCACACTAATTCTATTCATAATTTTTTTAATGAGGTTAATTGATTTATGAAAATATTTTTTTGCCTCACTAAAATTTTCTAACAAAGAATAAATTGTACCTAAATTATGATAAATTGCAATTAATTTGACTATGCCATTTTTATTCTCATAATAGGCTTTTACTTTCAAATAATTCGGTAAAGCCAATTCAGCTTCTCCCATGTCAGCATAAGCCGATGCAATGCCGCTAGAAATGATAATAAGGTCTTCTTCATTTCCCCATTTTTCATACACAGCTTTCGAACTATTTAAAACATTAATTGCTCTCTCAAGGCTGTCCAACATAAAATATATTTGTCCTAATTTATATAATGACATTGCATAGCCAAGACTATCGTTTAATGAGAGTTTAAGTTCTTTAAAATCATTGACATATGACAAAGCAGACTCGAACTTCCTGTCACTCACTAAAGTATTAATTAAATTTCCTAAGACATCGCTTTCTAATTTTTTATTACCAATTTCATTGAATATTTTAATGGTTTCCTTTCCGTAGGTAATTGCAATATCAAAATTTTTAAGATAATCATAAATTGTTGATATATTGCTCATACTCTTTGCTATGAGGATTTGATTATTTCTTTCTTTTTTCTCTTGTTCAATCGATTCTTTAAAAATTTGAATAGCTTTCGAATAGTCCTTAAATTGTTTATAATATATTTGTCCTAACCTAAAAATCCCATATGAATGTAGTACAGTTTCTTTCGACTCTTTTGCAAAATCAATGGCTTTATTAAAATAAATTAAGCATGAATCAATTTGATTTATTTTAAAATGTATATCCCCAATGTTGAACAATGCATCATATATGAGCTGAGGATCATCATATTGTTTGGCAAATTGGAATGCCTTATTTGCAATATTATGACATTCAATATATGTTGTATCAACAAAACGTTTAGTTATACTTTGCAACATTAATACTTGAATAATCTTATCCTTTTTATCAATTTTTTCAAACAACTGTAATGAAATATTGTAATTCTCTATTGCTTCTTTATATTTTTTTAATTTTCTATTTGTCTCGCCATATTTTTTGTAGCAAATTGCAATATTTAGAGTATCATTTATTTCTTCAGAAATTTTAAGTGCCTGTTCGAATTCTACCAATGCAGTATCATTAATACTAAATTCTTTGTAACTTTCACCTTTTGCAATATGAAGTTTAATCAGTTTTTCCTTTCTAATTTCGGGCAGGCTGTTTTCTGCCAATAAGGCTTTGTTATAGAGTTTTAATGCATCAACACATCTTCCTTGTTCGTGCAACTCTTTTCCCTTTCTTAACAAATTATCTGCTTTTTTGTTTTCATTTTTACATGAAAATAATATCAAAACAGATAAAATGAAGACAATGATTAATGTTGGCAGATTCTTTATTATTTTCATTGATCTTTTATTATCTAAAATAAGAAGTTTAATTTTACAGCAATGTTTCGGGGTGGAGAAATGTCGCCCGGACGACTCATGTTTTCGGCATTAAAAATATTTTTTAAAAATAATCCCAATTCTGCCTTTTCAGACAAATGATATATTATTCTATA
>JABHKC010000164.1 GCA_018692315.1 Bacteroidota bacterium
GTTCAACACATAATTTTATCAGAATACATCTAAAACATAAAACATAACTAATAAAATCAAGATGCAATAAATTCTAATTTTAACAACCACCCAGACCCTGCGGGTTTTGAAAACCCGCAGGGTCTAAATCAGTTTAAAACATACTTTTATCAGAATAAATCTAAAACATAAAACATAACTAATAAAATCAAGATGCAATAAATTCTAATTTTAACAACCACCCAGACCCTGCGGGTTTTCAAAACCCGCAGGGTCTAAATCAGTTCAAAACATACTTTTATCAGAATACATCTAAAACATAAAACATAACTAATAAAATCAAGATACAATAAATTCTAATTTTAACAACCACCCAGACCCTGCGGGTTTTAAAAACCCGCAGGGTCTAAACTCCATATTTCCTAATAAAAAATCATGGCAAATAACAGAATTCCAATAGAAGCAGATAATTTTTATCACATATACAATCATGCAGTAGGCAAGGAAAACCTATTTGAGAACGAACAAAACTATTTATTTTTTCTGCAAAAGTTTGCCGAATATTTCAATCCTGTGGTTGAAACTTTTGCGTATTGCCTGATGCCAAATCATTTTCATTTTATAATACGTTTGAAAAAGGATAGCACATTAATCGACTTTTATACTGAAAAATATCCTAAGTTTAGCTTGAAAAATTCTTTACTATTAGCAGACCCTACGGATTTTCAAAACCCGCAGGGTCTTAAAGTCCTAACTAAGCAAAACAGTCAGCATTTTGGCAACTTTTTTAACTCATACGCAAAAGCTTTCAACGGTCAGCATAAAAGACGAGGAGCTTTATTTCTGAACGATTTTCATCGAAAAATAATTGATAATATCGAATATTTAAAAAAGTTGGTTCATTATATTCACTACAATCCTGTGATTCATGGTTTTGCCGAGAATATACTTGATTGGAAATACTCCTCTTACCAAAGCTTTTTTAGCATGAAAAACACAAATATCGAAAGACAGCAAGTGATAGATTGGTTTGAAGATATTGAAAATTTTATTAGTTTTCATAAAAAGAATATTGATGATTTTGAACCGAACTTTGATTAAATGTGCAGTTACTTATACCCTGCGGGTTTTAAAAATCCACAGGGTATAAGTAATTACAAAAACATTCCGGGATTTTAAAATCCCACAAACTATAAATTTCTAATTTCCATCAGCATGACAAAAAACCTAAAAAACTTCTTCGTTAAAATTATTCTTCCGAGCTTACTAACCATTTGTCTGTTTGTAGTATTGATTTTTGCGGTATTGATTCCACGCTTCGAGGAAAACAGTCTTGAGCGAAAACGCGAAATGATTCAGGAACTTACAAATTCGGCTTGGAGCATTCTGGTAGAATTAGAGAATGAAGAAAAATTGCAAATTCTTTCTCGCAGCGAAGCTCAGCAGCGTGCAATTTCGCAAATCGAATATTTGCGCTACGGGAAGGAGGCGAAAGATTATTTTTGGATAACAGATATGTCGCCACAAATGATTATGCACCCTTTTCGCAAAGAGCTGAACGGCACAGATTTGAGCAATTATAAAGATTCGCACGGAAAAAAACTTTTTCTGTCGGCAATAGAAACAGTGCAGGAAAACGGGCATGGCTACATCGACTATATGTGGCAATGGAAAGATGACTCAAGCCGCATTGTTCCGAAACTTTCCTACGTAAAAGGTTTTGAACCATGGGGCTGGATTGTGGGTACCGGCATTTACATTGAAGATGTGAAACAGGAAATCAGCTTGCTGAAAAGTAATATTATTAAAATTTCGTTGATAATTATTGCCGCAATTGCTTCGATTATGATTTTTATTATTCAGCAAAGTCTGAAATTAGAAAACCGGAAAGAAAAAGCAGAGATTGAATTGCTCGAATCGCGAGAAAAATATCGGAAACTTGTAGAGGCAACCACCGAAGGAGCTTTAATGGTTTTCAACGAAAAAATATTTTATTCGAACGAAAAAATATGCAGTCTTCTGGATTACACTGAAAAAGAATTGGGCAAACTGAATGTTTTTGAAATTTTTCCTGAATCTCAACTTGCTTCCGAAAAAGTCGATAAATTGAAATTAGCATTAGAGGGAAAAATTTCGGCAATAGATTTTGAAATACAACTGAAAAATAAAAGTGGAAAACTAATTGATGTTGTGATTCATACTTCGGAAATTTTTCTGGCCGGAAAGCATGGATTGATTATTACAACTAAAGACATTAGCAAAAACAAAATTATTGAAGGAGAGCTCGACGAAAGTAAAGAGAAATATAAAAATCTGACTGATAATTTAAATATTGGAGTTTTCAGAACAACTATCGGGAAAAATGGAAAATTTATTGAAGCAAATCCGGCAGCAGTTAAAATCTTGGGTTTCAGAAATAAGGACGAACTTTTTAATGTAAATATCCCATATTTTTTTGGAGATACCGATGAAAGAAGAAACTTTACAAAACGGATTTTCAGCAAAGGTTTTGTCAAAAATGAGGTTCTTCACATAAAGCAAAAAAGTGGCGAAGAATCAATAGTTTCGGTGTCTGCGGTTTTAGTAAATGACAAAATTCTTAATACAACATTTTTCGACGGAATTGTTGAGGATATAAGCGAAAGTAAAAGGATAGAAAAAGAAAAGGAAAATCTGATTGACAGCTTGCAAAGTTCGCAACTGTTTCTTAATCAGCCAATAAAAAGTCTGATTCGGAATGTTGTAAAATGCAATATGTACACGCCGGTGTGTAAAGTTGCCGAGATTATGACTAAAAAGAATACTTCTTCTATTATTATAACAACAGAAAAAGGCGACAATGTTGGAATAATAACTGACCATGATTTGCGGGAACGTGTATTGGCTGAAAACTTCGATCCTGATTTGCCGGTCTATAAAGTTATGACCTCGCCATTGATTTGGATTGGAAGCAATAAATTATTGTTTGAAGCAGCATTTCTGATGAAAGAAAAAAAACTTCGATATCTGGCAGTGAAAGACCAAAACAAAGAAGTAGTGAGCATTTTAAGTCAGGACGAGTTGCTCAACATTCAAAGAAATTCATCATCATTTCTCCTTCAGGAAATAAAATCTTCTCTAGCTACAGAAGATTTGAAGAACAATTACCACAGGTTGACAAATATGCTTAAATCCTTGATTAGTACAGGAATTAGCATGAAACATGTGCTTAGGGTAAATGCTGCCGTTTCCGACCAAATTTTGATCAGGCTCATTGAAATTGCTATTGAAGAAATCGGTAAACCACCCGTCAAATTTTCTTTTATTGCACTTGGAAGCGAGGGGCGCGAAGAGCAAACTCTTGCCACCGACCAAGACAATGCAATAATCTATGAAGACCCAAAACCTGAAACTCAACAAGTTTGCGAAGAATATTTTTTGAAAATGGGCGAAAAAGTTTGCAATGCTTTAGACGAGATAGGTTACAAATTTTGTCAGGGAGAAATTATGGCAAAAAACAAAAAATGGTGCCAGCCAATTTCTGTATGGAAAAAATATTTCCAGAAATGGATTATTGAGGCAAATGCACCGGATCTGCTGCAAATGAGTATATTTTTCGATTTTAGGTCGGTTTACGGAAATGCTGTTTATACCGATCAACTACGAGAACACATAAATGCAATTTTACTAAATAGGAAAGAATTTTTTCCGTATATGGCTCAAAATGTCATTCAATTTAAAATGCCGCTCAACTTTTTTGGCAATATTGTGGTAGGCACCGAAGCCGAACACCCAGAAAGTTTTGATATTAAGGAGGCAATGAGTTCGCTTGTTGGTTTTGTAAGAACTTACTCTTTGCAACATAAAATTCCTGAAACCAACACTTTGAATCGATTCGACAAATTGTTGGAAAAGCAGGTTCTGAACCAAAAAAGTTACGACGATATTGTTCAGACATACTTATTCCTTTTGCAAATGAGGTTCAAACACCAGGTTTCTCTTATTGAGCAAGGAAAAGAACCAAACAATTTTATAAATCCAAAAAAACTTTCGAACATTGACGTGAGTATGTTGAAAAAGGTTTTTGCACAGATTAGCCTTTTTCAGACTAAATTAAAAATGGATTATTTTGGAACTGCTTAGGGATTGTAAATAAATAAAGTATCCATCTGTACTTGTTCTTTTGTCCATTTTCTTCGTCGTAAAAGCATTAAATAAACTGTGGCTATTCGCAACTTTTACACCTTAAAAATAAACAAAATATCTTCGTACATTTTGAATACTTTATTTTCCCGATAACTATCGGGATTACAAGCCCTTAGATTGTTTTTATTCTCTGGTTAACAATATTCTAATTGTCAATAATATCAGGTATGAAAAATTAAATGATAAGGAATTAAAATCTTTATTTTTTGCATTTGTAATAAATATCTATTTTTTAGTAATTTTAGATTTTTGAACTTTAAATAAAAAAAATAGTTTTCTACGAATAAATTATGAGTGAAGCGCTTGAAAATAAGGCAATAAAAATTGATGTAAAAAAAGCATTTAAGGACAAAAATCCGGGTTTATATAAAATATTGCCAAAATTTATTTTTTCAATTCTAAGCCGAATTATTCATCAAGACGAAATGAATAGGATTTTTGAAAAGTGCAAAAATTATAAGAATATTGATTTCATAGATGGTTTTTTAAGTGAGATGAATATCAAATATGAAATAGAAGGCTATGAAAAAATTCCTATAGACGGAAGATATATTTTTATTTCAAATCACCCGATTGGTGGAATTGAAGGCATAATTTTACTAACTGTAATAGCGAAAAAATTCAACAAAAAAGTGAAATCCGTTGCTAATGATATACTTCTGAACCTTCAAAACCTGAAAGATGTTTTTATACCAGTAAATAAACATGGACAACAAACTCGGGATTATATAAGATTATTGAATGAGGTTTATTCCTCCGATATCAATATTACAATTTTTCCGGCAGGTTTGGTATCTCGCAAAATAAATGGTGAAATTAAAGATCTTGAATGGAAGAAAAGTTTTGTTGCTCAGGCAATTAAATATAAACGCGATATTGTGCCAATTTATATTGAAGGAGGAAATTCAAATCTCTTCTATAATTTTGCATTGATAAGGAAAAAACTTGGAATAAAAACGAATTTGGAAATGTTTCTGCTTCCGCACGAATCTTATAATCAAAAAGGAAAAACAATTAAGCTAATATTTGGAGAAAAAATTCCATATCAATATTTCGATAAAAGCAACAGCCACAAAGAGTGGGCAGCTATAATGAGAGAGCATATTTATACATTAAAAATAGAATAACTTGTGTTTGGAAAATATTTATTCAATAAAAATGGAAATACAAATTCGCTTATAAAAGTAAAATAGACAGCAATATGAAACCAATAATAGCTCCTTTAGACAAGGAAATTCTTGAGAAGGAACTCACTTCTGACAAATTTATCAGGCAATCCAATAATGCATCGAATGAAATTTATTCAATAAATCATCATAATTCTCCGAACTTAATGCGAGAAATTGGTCGTTTAAGAGAATTAACTTTTAGGGAAGCTGGCGGAGGTACCGGAAAAGAGATAGATATAGACAAATTTGATACTGCCGATGAACCCTATCAGCAACTAATTGTTTGGGATCCCTCCGAAAAAGAAATTTTAGGTGGATACAGATATATTTTGTGTAACAAAATAATTTCATCGGAAGCATCGGAGACTAAACTTGCAACCTCAGGATTATTTAATTTTTCTGAGAAATTTAAAAAAGAGTATTTACCTCACACTATTGAGTTAGGACGTTCGTTCGTACAGCCAAAATATCAATCGAGCCGTGCCGGCAGAAAGGCTCTTTTTGCCTTAGATAATTTGTGGGATGGTTTGGGAGCTTTGGTTGTAGATTATCCGGAAATAAAATATTTTTTTGGGAAAGTAACAATGTACACATCATATAATATTGAGGCTCGAAACCGAATTTTGTATTTTCTAAACAGATTTTTTCCCGATAAAGAAAATTTATTGAAACCAATTACCGCATTAGAAACCAATATTGATAAGGAATTTTTAGACAATGTTTTTATTGGAAAAGATTATGCCGAGAATTATAAAATATTAGGAAAAGAAGTCAGAAAATTCAATGAAAATATTCCACCACTTGTCAATACCTATATGAATCTGACCGAAACTATGAACGTTTTTGGCACAGCCATGAACAGAAATTTTGGAGAAGTTGAAGAAACAGGGATTCTTATCACTATTTCAGATATTTTTCCTAAGAAAAAAGAAAGGCATATTAATTCTTATATCAAAAAATAGCAGACTTTTTCTGTAAAATATTTTCAAAACTCATATAGTGACTTTTATGAAAAGCATTTAAAACATCCTTAGTTCTTCGTACAATCTCTGAATTGGCAAGCCCATTACATTGAAATATGAGCCTTCAATTTTTTCAATACCAATATATCCAATCCATTCCTGAATCCCATATGCTCCAGCTTTGTCGTATGGTTTATATTTTTCGATGTAGAAAGAAATTTCGCTCTGGCTCAAATCTTTGAAAAATACATTTGTTTTTGCAAGAAAACTTTCTCTTTTATTTCTGGTACTAATACAAACTCCTGTGAGAACTGTATGCATTTTTCCGGATAGTTTACTGAGAATATTTATTGCATCGGTTTTGTCTTTTGGTTTCCCAATTATTTCATTTTCAAGACAAACGATTGTATCTGCAGTTATTAATAAGTAATTTCCGTCTAAATCGGTTTCATGATTTTTTGCTTTTAACTCTGCTAAAAATAATGCAATATCTTCATTTTTTAATGTTGAAGGATAGTTTTCTTCAATTGCTTTGTTAACGATTTTAAAATTGAAACCAAGTTCGCGAAGAAGATTTTGTCTTCTCGGAGATTGAGATGCAAGAATTATTTCAAATTTACTTAAATTCTCTAACATAAGATATTCAGATTTTAATGAAAAAGAAACATTGTATATAAATTGCGGAGTTCTTCAATGAAATTAAAATTTATCGAAAAAGCTATGAAAAATGTCTGGAGCAATTAGATAATTTGCAACAATTGAATAGAAAATTCCGGTTGTCATTATTATTTTTAATAATATTATTGATAAATTATAATCTTCTTGACTCTTACTAACAATTATTTTGTAAATAAGTAAAAGAAAAGGTAACAGAAAAGCAATTATATAGTACCAAATTGTAATTATATCGCTCAAATGCTGTGTCATAACATATGCTACTATCCCACAAGTGATAAAACTTAAGGAAATCACAATAAATTTTGAATTTACAATTCCTAAAACTGTCGGAATTGAATTCCGCCCATATTCAGAATCGCCTTCGAAATCTTGCATATCTTTTATTATTTCAAAAATCAGAGTTAACATAAAAGCAATAAACGAAAATCCAGCAATCCAAAGTAGAATATTATTGAAATTTGCATTGTATTCTATCAGAATTTGCTTGTAAGCCAAGTACAGGATTGGAATCTCGTAAAATGCTACAAGCATAGGAATCATTGCCACTAGCAATGCGACTATAAAGTTTCCTATGAATAATTGGCGTTTGAAAACGGTAGAATAAAACCATAATATTCCCGGAATAAACAAATAGACAAACCCAAGTTTATAAATCCCAATTTTATAGGCTACAAAAAAACCGAGGACAATTGCAAAAATATTGAAAAACATATGTAGAAACATAGCCACTCTTCTGTCAATTTTTCTGCCAATTAAAACCTTTTTTGGACGGTTAAATGTATCGGTTTTTCTGTCGAAATAATCGTTAATTATATAGCCTGCTGCTGCAAAAAATATTGTTGAAAGTACAAGGAGAAAAAAGTGAAAATCACTTATTTGAAGCTCATAATTATTTATTCTCAAAATTGGATAAATAATACTCCATCGCATCAGATATTGAACAAGAGCAATTATAAATAAATTGTGAATTCTAACTAATCTCAAATAATTAAGCATTATTTCTTTTATAAATTTAGTTCTAAAATAAGACTACAAATTTCCATTGGCAATATTAATAATCTATGTTAATATTTACAACTTGAAAATTCATTCATTTTATTGTAATTTTGAATGATTTTAAAATTCAAAAAATGAAAAAATTATTAATTATTTCAATTTGTTTTGTTTGTTGTTTTCAATATACATTTTCGCAAACATCTGTTGTAGATCATTGGGAAACAGTAATTTATTCAAATGCAAATTGGAAATATTTTGTTGGTACATCGGAGCCCCTAAACACTTGGCGAACAATTGGCTTCAACGATAGTACGTGGCAAAACGGAGTTGGAGGAATTGGCTATGGAGACGAAGACGATAGCACTATTATTCCTGCAACAACTTCTCTATATTTGAGAAAAACATTTACACTAACTAATTTTAATAATATTGAATTAGCAATTTTTAATATTGATTATGATGATTCTTTTGTGGCATTTATTAATGATGTTGAAGTTGCAAGATCTAATATTGGTTCAGTTGGCGATCATCCTACTTTCGACCAAACAACGCCAAATTTGCACGAAGCCACAATGTATCAAGGTGGCAATCCAGAATATTTTTATATCAATAATCAAATATTGACAAATACCCTTGTTTCAGGCGATAATGTTTTAGCTGTTCAAGTTCATAATGAGAGTATTACATCTTCCGATATGAGTTCAAATTGCTTCCTTTCATTTGGAATAATTAATTCGTCAATTACTTATGGAAATCCACCAAGTTGGTTTTCGCCACCAGAATATTTTGAAAGTTCAAATCTCCCGATAGTAATGATCAATACGCTTGGACAGACCATAGTAAACGACCCAAGAATTGTTTGTGATATGGGAATTATCTACAATGGTGAAGGTGCAATAAATTACCTTTCCGATCCATTTAAAGAATACGATGGAAAAATCAGCATTGAAATTAGAGGTTCGTCTTCGCAAAGTTTTCCTAAGAAATCGTATGGGCTTGAAACACAGGATAGTCTGGGGGAAAATAGCAATGTAAAACTCCTTGGTATGCCAAAAGAAAACGATTGGATTTTGTACGCACCCTACAGCGATAAATCACTTATGAGGAATGTTTTAACATATAAACTTGGAAATGACATTGGCAGGTATGCACCTCGAACTCGTTTTTGTGAACTTTTTATAAACAATGATTATAAAGGTGTTTATGTATTGATGGAAAAAATAAAGCGCGATAATAATCGTGTTGATATTGCTACATTAAATGAAATAGATACAATTGGCGATCAGCTAACTGGTGGATATATTGTAAAAATCGACAAAACAACGGGCAGTGGAGGAGATGGCTGGACTTCACCTTATGATCCCTGGGCAGGTGCATGGCAATCCATTTTTTTTCAGTATGACGAACCAAAAGCAGACGAACTTCAATTAGTCCAGAAAAACTATATTCAAAACTATATTACACAATTTGAAACGGCTTTGAATGGTCCAAATTTTACTGATCCACTTTTAGGATATCCTGCCTATATTGATGTTGGCTCGTTCATTGATTATATGTTGATTAATGAAATAAGCAACAATGTTGATGGATACCGATTGAGTACATATCTCTACAAAAATAGAGATTCTATTGATCCAAAAATTCATATGGGTCCTTTATGGGATTTCAATCTGGCTTTTGGAAATGCAAATTATTGCAATGGAGGAAGCACTTCTGGTTGGACTCTAAGTTTTAATAATGTATGCTCCGGCGATAGCTGGCAAATTCCATTTTGGTGGTCGAAATTTTTGCAAGATCCTACATATGTTCATCAAACAAAATGTAGGTGGCTTGAATTAAGAAATACAAAATTTCATACCGATACAATTCTGAACTATATTGATTCAACAGTTAGCTACCTGTCTGCCGCTCAAGTGAGAAATTTCGATAAATGGCAAATATTCGGTTCATATGTTTGGCCGAATAATTTTGTAGGGCAGAACTACGAAGAAGAAATAAACTATATGAAAACTTGGATAGTTGATCGACTTAATTGGATAGATCAAAATATTCCGGGAAATTGTAATATTACTTTTTCAGAAGATGTAAATAATTCTGAAAAATCTGAAATTTATGTTTATCCTAACCCTTTCCGTGAAATTATTAGTATTAAATATTTGCTTGAAAATGAGTCGAATGTTTATATTAGTATTGAGGATATTTTTGGGAGAAATGTGAAATCGTATGAGTATAAAAATCAGCAAATTGGTGAAAATATTATTTCTATAGATGCGAAACAATTTATTGAAAACTATCTTATAAAAGCTACTTATATACTGTCCTTTTATGTTAATGGTGATTTGGTTTCAAGGAAGCTACTCTTAAGAAAGTAGGAAATTATTTTTATGGAATGAGCAAATACATCAAAGAATTAATAGAGCAAGGAGAAAATCAAATCCTTGATTTTAAATTTGAAGTTTCAGATTCTAAAAAAATTGCACGCTCGCTTGTTGCTTTTGCAAATACCGATGGTGGAATTCTATTGATTGGAGTCAAAGACAATGGGAAAATTGCTGGTGTTCGTTCCGAAGAAGAGTATTTTATGCTCGAAACTGCTACACAAATTTTTTGCCGTCCGGAAGTGAAATTTTCTGCTTTGGAATGGAATATTGAAGGTAAAGTTGTTTATGAAGTAAAAGTTCCTAAAAGCGAAAATCGACCGCATTTTGTAAAATCCGATAACAACAAGTTTCTTGCATATATTAGAGTTGAAGACCAAAATTTGCTGGCTAACAATGTTTTGCTTCAAGTTTGGAAACGAGAGAAAAGTAATGAAGGAATACTTGTAAAATATCAAGAAACACAACAGTTTTTGTTAGAATATCTTGCTGAAAATAAAATAATTACTTTCTCAAGATTTGTAAAATTGTCAAAAATTTCGAGGCGAAAAGCTGAAAAGATTTTGGTGAACTTTTTGCTTCTGAATATTTTAGAAATTGTTGTTACCGAAAAAATAACTTATTATAAATTGAAATCCGTTTGAGCTAAAATAAAAATACCACAAATTCATAGAAAATCTATAAACTTGTGGTACTTTTTTGTTCCCTCATATGCAAATCAGAATTGCAACAAGCTTTAAATCAATATCCTTCAAACAATTAGTATCTATAATGTTCAGGTTTGTATGGTCCGTTGATATCTATGTCTAAATAATCTGCTTGTTCCTTTGAAAGAATTGTAAGTTTCACGCCAATATGGTTCAAGTGTAAGCGTGCAACCTCTTCATCAAGATATTTTGGCAGGCGATAAACTCCAAGTTCATAGTCTTTTGTCCAAAGGTCTATTTGTGCCAAAGTCTGATTTGTAAACGAATTACTCATAACAAAGGATGGATGTCCTGTTGCATTTCCAAGATTTACAAGACGACCTTCTGAAAGTAAAATTATTGAATGTCCATCGGAAAAGTGATATTGATCAACTTGAGGTTTAACATTTTCTTTTCTAATGTTTTCCCATTTTTCTAATTGCTCAACCTGAATTTCGTTGTCGAAATGTCCAATATTACAAACTATTGATTTGTCGTTCATTTTCGACATATGTTCTGCTGTAATTACATCTTTATTTCCTGTTGTTGTTACAAAAATATTTCCTTCGTCAAGCGATTCTTCAACAGTTTTTACTTCAAAACCTTCCATAGCAGCTTGCAATGCACAAATTGGGTCTATTTCGGTAACGATAACTCTTGCACCATAACTTTTCATAGATTTTGCCGATCCTTTTCCAACATCGCCATAGCCGCATACAACCACAACTTTTCCTGCCAGCATAATATCAGTTGCACGTTTTATTCCGTCTGCTAATGATTCGCGGCAACCGTAAAGATTGTCAAATTTTGATTTTGTAACCGAATCGTTTACATTTATTGCAGGGAATAGAAGTATTCCTTGCTGCATCATTTGATACAATCTGTGAACGCCTGTTGTGGTTTCTTCTGAAACACCTTTTATTTTTTCCGAAACTCGTTGCCAGCGATTTGGGTCTTTTTCATGAATTCTTTTTAGCAAACCATAAAGCTCAAATTCGTCTTCTGCAGAAGTTTCTTTATCGAAAAGTTTAGGATTTTTCTCTGCTTCTAAACCATTGTGTACCATAAGTGTAGCATCGCCGCCATCATCAACAATCAAATCGGGACCCGATCCGTCAGGAAATGTCAATGCTTGTTCGGTGCACCACCAGTATTCTTTTTGTGTTTCTCCTTTCCATGCAAATACAGGAATGCCTGCCTCTGCAATTGCAGCCGCAGCATGGTCTTGAGTCGAAAAAATATTGCAACTTGCCCATCGAACATCTGCGCCAAGCTCAACCAAAGTTTTAATTAAAACTGCTGTTTGAATTGTCATATGCAAAGATCCAGTGATTTTTGCACCTTTTAGAGGTTTCTCTTTAGTATATCTTTTTTGAAGAGCCATCAATCCGGGCATTTCTGCTTCTGCAAGCTCTATTTCTTTTCTGCCGAATTCGGCTAAACTAATATCCGCTACTTTATAAGGAATATTTTCAACTAATGTAGTATTCATAAATAAATTTTTAAATTTTGTGCAAAAGTAAAATAATTCTTGTTATGAATTAGATTATTAAATGTGTTGTTTTTGAAAGAAAAATGTGGGCATTACTGGATTCGAACCAGTGACTTCCACCCTGTCAAGGTGACACTCTAAACCAACTGAGTTAAATGCCCAAATTTTATGCAAAAGTATAAAACTATTTTAGTTTCAATTAAAAAAAATCAACTGAAGGATTTTTGATAAAACTAAATATCGTTTCAACAAAACAAAGCATTTGAAGCATTATTTAGCATTGAAATCAGTTTATTCAGCAATTCTAATTTCTGATGTAACAGGCATAACTTTTTTATACACTACTCCAACTCCGCAATATTGGTCTTCTGAAAGTTTCACAGCTTTCTCAATTTTTTTCAGAGGAAGGTTTTTTCCTTTGAAGGAATATATTACATGCATGCTTTTATAATGTTTCGGATGCTCTTCAGTCATTTCAGCCTCTACAGATACTGATAAATCGTCAAATTCTACTCTCATTTTTTTTAAAATTGAAACTACATCCATACCTGTACATCCTGCTAAGGCATATAGCATAAACTGCTTTGGCCTTGCTCCTTTATTGGTGCCACCGACTTTTGCATCTGCATCGAAAATAATTTCATGTCCATCAGGATTTCCTTTAAAAGTCATGTTTTCTGTCCAATTAAGATCAATTTTTGATTTCATTTTTAAGTATTTTAGTAAAAAATTAATTTAGCAAATGTAGAAACAATATTTCCAAATTATTGATATTTCATATAATATTGATAAATATCATTTTTTTATAAAAAAATTATTTAATAACAGTAGTAAATTATACTTTTGTGCAAAAATAGTAATTATCTTTTTTTGTTGTTTTACTAAAGATTGAAATAAAAATGGAAAGCATACCTTCTTGTACTGATTGTTTGAATACGCCAAATTCTATTTTTAAAAACCTAACAAACGATGAGTTTGATATTGTAACTTATAAAAAGTCATGTTCCATCTATAAAAAGGGGAAAATAATATTTAGAGAAAACTATAGAACCAATGGTTGTTATTGTGTTCATAGTGGTGTAGTTAAGATGTATAAAAGTGGTGTTGATGGAAAAGAGCAAATTATACGTTTTGCCCAGAAAGGCGATATTATCGGATTTAGGTCGCTTCTTTGCAACGAGGTTGCATGCACGACCGCTAAGATTATTGAAGATGCAACTTTATGTTTTATTCCAGCACCAACCATTTTTTCTCTACTTAAATCTAATTCTGCTTTTTCTATTGAGCTTATGAAGTTTTCTTGCAAGGAACTTGGCGAAGCAAATAAATACATTACAGACATCGCACAAAAAACAGTTCGTGAACGTCTTGCAGAAGTTCTTTTGTTATTGAAAAAGTCATTTGACCTTGATGATGAAAAAACTTTGCAGATTTCTTTGACAAGAGAGGAAATAGCAAATATTGTTGGCACTGCTACAGAATCTGTAATTAGACTTTTATCGGAGTTTAAAAGCGATAATTTGATTGAATTAAATGGTAGGAAAATCAAAATTATTGATGAAAAAGGCTTGAGAAAAATCGAAAAGGCGTATGATTAATTTTTAGATTTAATGTTAAAAAAAATGGCTAAACAGATTGATTAAATCAAGTTTAGCCATTTTTTTTTAAAGAAATATTTTTTAGTGGGTAAAGATATTTGCGGCATTGCGATAATTGGCCATTTCTAAATACCAATCTGTATATTCTAAACCATTACTTGTTGCCCATGAGCCAAATTTTAAATGTGCTGATACTATCTCAGCCTTTTCGATTGGATAATGGAATTCTACAGGAATATTTATTGCCCATGGCAAGTTATTTTCTGTTTTGTAATATCTGCCAATCGCTGCATCACTATCATCTTGAGCCGTACCAAATAGAGCACTATTTTCTGCCAATTCAGTTGGAGCATAGTCAGGCAAATGTATTTCGTGCGTAATATCTTCATTAATACGGATAAATGGATTGTAAGGTGCTGTTCCCAATTGTGCAACATCCACAGGCGAAGTAAAGGTTACAGTTTGATAAATTGTATCAGGCTGAATGTAAACTCCTCCAACTGTAGTATTAACACCAATTCCGCCATCGCTTGGATAAGTTAATACTTCATAAGAATCAACAAAGGACATTATCACACTTCTGTTTGTACCTGCAACAGTTCCCATTCCGCCGGTAACACTTGTGTTACTTGCAGGAGTATTAAATTCTATACCAAAACCATTGTGCATACTTGCGCCAAAAGCTCTCACAACAATTTTTTGCTCGATTTCAACTACGTCATTATCTGCATTTGTGATGCTGTTTAAATTGTATCCAATTACTAAGTCGTTAAAATCGTAATCGCCTTTTCCAGGCCATAAATCTTCAAATGCTAAAGTTCCAAAGGTAGTTTCGCTTGGATAATAATTATCGAATGCTTTGTTTGGATCGTTTGGATAGTCATCTGAAACGTCAGCTACTCCATCTCCATCTGCATCATTAACAGGGTCAGTTCTCTCAGTAGTATCGCGATTTGTATTCTCAATAGGATTGGCGATAACAGTAAAAACAGCATCATTAAAATCGTGATCGCCGCCAGTTCTAATAATATCTTCGAATCCCATTATGAACAATTCTCTATATTCATCATACAATAAAACACAATGTTTTTGCAAACTGGTATCTGCTTCAGGATTTAAATGAGAATCTGAATAAAGCACGTGTGTACCATTTCCAACCTGAGATGTCCCTGAATTCCATCCTTGTGCAACCAAGAACCATCCAATAGAGGTATTACCTGGAATGGTATCAATAAAGATTTTATCTCCTGATGTTAGTCCTCCGCCACTACCGGAGTATGATACATTTGGAAATAATAAAATATGTTCGTTAATATCGTTGGTGGTCGCCGGTGGATTTCCTGTGGTATATGTATAATAACCTAATACGTTTTTCCAACCTGCTCCTTCATGAATGAAAGTTACCCAAACTTCGGAAGAATCTTCAACAATAAGATTTGAAGATAGTCCGTAGGCAAAATATTCCGGGTGAGAAATTGGCAATTCTATACTTTCTGGAAGTGAAGAATTAATATCATCAAGTAATCCTTGTGAAATAACATCGGGTGTAGTTAAATAATCCGGCACTCCTTGGCTATCCCAAGTTCCTATTGTTGTATAATTGACATTGGTATTTTCAATTCCTCCAACGCTTTTTAGGCTTTTATTGTGGTTTTCAGTGCCAAATGTATAAAAGACAGTGGCATTATCAATGCTGACAATAGCTTTGTTTTCTAATCCTATATAATAAGGCATAATAACTAATTCGTCCATGTATGTTGGGACTGAAATCGTTGTTTGTAAAACACCATTAAAATTTGTAGCACCTGAGTATAATAAGATACTTTCAGTATTGAGTGTCCCATCTTCGTTGATAGGATCAGCACTGAATATATTAAGTTTTATTTTTGCTAAAGGGCTACCATCGTTAGTAATTGCAGAAATTGAAACATTGACATTCTTTGTAGTTTCATAATCAAAAGCATCGCTAACAATTAGCTCTGACATTGCTAAATTTACATTAGGATCAATTGTAGAGGAAGTTGGTTCTTTCTTACAAGCGCCAAAAAGCATTACAGCAATAATAAAAACCAATAAGGAATAATTCTTCTTTTCCATAACATTATATTTTTAGTTTAACAAAATTTTTACAAATGTACTTTCAAACTTGTCTGAGGGATAAATTTATTGATGAAACACTAATAAATTTTTATGAAACGAATTTTAATAACAATCTATGTATAAACATTAGGTTTTATTTAACAAGAAAAGCACTCTTTTATTGAGTGCTTTTCTTATTAAAAGGATGCTATCTTTATTTAATAAATTTGAACACTCTTTTATCGTTAGAGTCAAATTCTATTTTTAGTATATACATTCCCATTGGAAGGTTACTTACATCGAAAGAGAGAATGTGATCACCAAAAGGTTTTTCGAATGATTCGTTTTTCACTGATTGACCTACTGCATTCATAATATTTACAGAAAATATCGAACTTTCAATTAATGAAATATTCAGATTTAGGTTATTGACAACTGGATTTGGATAAATCGAAAATTCATTTAGTGAAATGATATTGTCTGTTATTCCAATAGTGCTTGCATAAACAATTTCTGTATAAGTGTCAGTACAAGTAGGTTCTAATAAATCTGTTATAGTAAGGCTAACCGTATAAGTTCCAGCAGTATCGTAGGTGTGGGTAATGCTGCTAATGTTGCTTGCTGTTGTTCCATCGCCAAAATCCCAAACTATTGAATATTCACTTGGACTACTAGTTGTTATAAAATTGTATTCTAGATTGTTTGCTACTTCTGTGAACGAAGCAGTCGCAACACATTCTACAACTGTAACATTTAAACTATATTCATCGACACAGTTTGGATTAATAATATTGGATACAGTTAATACAGCTGTATAAGTTCCTGTTCCTGAATATACATGATTTACATCAAATACATTGTCAATAGTTGGTGATCCGTCTCCAAAATTCCATGATAGAGAGTAATTAGCGAGGTCAAAAGTATTAATTGCTGAGAAATCTACAGATAAATATGTATCAGAGAAAGTAAATTCTCCATCAGTTAAACATTCAGGAATTACGATTGAAGCCGTTTCCATTGAATAACAATTAGGATTAGTTGTTTGAGTGACTATTAAATTTACTGAGTATGTTCCTGCTGAATTATAAATGTGATTTACAGCTTGACCTGCTGTTGAGCTTGTTCCATCTCCGAAATTCCATTCAAAAGTATAATCACCACTATATGTAGTTATTGTTGAAAAATCAAAAGACCAGTCTCCATTATCAATCCAGGTGAAAGCAGCGTCAACAATACATGGAGGATAAACTGTTATTGTTTGAATTAATGTGTCGGCACAATTAGAATCGTTCAAATCTTGAATGATGCAAGTAACATTGTATTGGCCTGAAGAAATGTACGTATGTGTTGGGAAATTATCATTATAAGCTACTGAACCTGAACCATCACCAAACTGCCATTCAATGTAGTAATTAGCTGTATCCCAGTAGTATTGAGTCTGAAAATCAATTTCAAGTTCTATTCCTGAATAAGTAAAACTTCCGTTTGAAACGCAGGCATCTACAAAAATGTTTGTGTCAATAAAATCTGAGCAGTAAGGGTTGCCCGGTTCTGTAATTAACAATGAAACATAATAAGTACCTGTTGAATCGAAAGTGTAAGCTGGTGTTGCTATATTTGTAAAAGTGGTGTCTCCAAAATCCCATACAAGGTCATAGCCTGATGAATTGAAAGTTGAGAAATTTGCTTCTAAGCCCCAGGCATTCCATGATAATTGTGCAGCAATATTACAATTTCCTAATTCAATAGTAATTGTCGAACTTTCTGTGCAATAAGGATTGTTTAAATCTTCAACTGTATAAGTAATTGTAAAAGTTCCAGAACCCGGGTACGTATGATTAACAATATTTTGATTAGTAATTATTGTTCCATCTCCTAAATCCCAAGTAGTTATATATGTTGTATCATATACAAAATATCCTGCAAAGTCCATAGTAAAATTAGAAACTGTATAGTCAAACATTGCATTTGTTTGACAATCGTCAATTGTAATAGAATAAGAAACTGTATCGTAGCAAGTAGAATCGAGCAAATCGTTCACGGCTAAAGTTGCAGTGTATGTCCCTGCTAAAGCGTAAGTGTGCGTAGGATTATTTATGTTCGAAATGGTATTTCCATCGCCAAAATCCCAAACTACGCTGAAAGTACTGTCGTAGTTATCTGTGGCAAAATCTACATCTAATCCTAAGTCGTAGTAAGAGAAATTTGCATTTGCCATGCAGCCAATTACATTTATTGAATAATCTTCAACTTCTCCCCAAGAGGTTATTCCACAAGGACTCAAATTTGTTGGAGAATAATCAATTCTGATTCGCATTGTAGTTATGCCATTTATAGCATCGGTTGGAGGAACAATCGATGATGTATAAGGACCAACTCCTGGAGATCCAGCAACAATCATGTCTTCATATAAATCATCAAAATCGCCATCTTGATTCCAATCAATCCAGATTCCACATTCGTCGGTTGGATAAATAAGAATTCCATTGGTAACCTCAATAGCATACGACTCTCCTATTAACATATCGGTAGATATATTTGTGTAATTCGCATACCCACCTATTGCGTAAGAGGACGGATTCGAAATTGAACCAACTTCTACATCACTAATAAACTCATCCATAGTATAAGATCCTGCACTACAATAAACTAATGATTGTGCATTTATGCTTGTGGTAAAAGCCAATGCTACAATAAAAGTAAAAATTAAATTTTTCATAATTTTTGATTAAATTTTAATTGATTAATAATTTTTTGCAAATGTATAATAAAATAAACTTATTGTATTCTTAATAATTCTTAAATAATTTTAAAATAGACCATGATATTTAGTTTTGGTTGTACAAAAATACTAAAAATCTTGTGCAGAGTTTGCTTAACTTATTGCCTAAACTGATTGGTAATTAGTGTTTTATGTTCCCTAAACTTAATAGCGAGAAAAAAGGCATTTTCCGTTGAAAACGCCTTTTGTGATGAATGAATTAGAGAAAAATTTACTTTACAAACTTCACTTCGTGCAGACTTTTACTTTCTGCTTGTATTCTTAAAAAATAAAGTCCATTAGGCAAACTATTTACATCAATTTTTTTTGCATGTTTTCCGATCATATACTTTCTTTTATTGGTGTAAACATTTTGCCCAAATTCATTGTAAATGTATAACTCTATGTATGTACATTTTTTTAATGCAAATTCGATATTTAGTTTATTTTTTACTGGATTAGGGTATGTTTGAACTGAATTTTTGTTGAATAAATCATTTTTAATACCAATTATTACTTGGTCGCCGTATATAATAATTTCAATATTTTCAATGATTTGATTTCCTGCATCTATCCTAACTATTGCCGGAAATGTTTGATAACCTGTAATTTCAGTATATATTTTGTAGGTGCCGAAAGGTAAACTTCGAAATGCAAAATTTCCACTTGCATCAGTTAGAATATAGTCTAACAATTTGTCTTCCATATCTAAAAGTAAAACCGAAATGTTTTCAAGAGATAGGTTTAAATTCCTTTCATACTCTTTGTTTGTATTTGTTGAGTCGATAAAAACAATTGTTCCTGAAATTACACCATTTCCATCGAAATTATTCTGGAAACTAATAAGTTCTATATCGGCATTTATAATATTCGAATTGAGGGATATTTCTATTGATTCTGACCAATATAATGAATTTACTAAATATGTGGGTGCGAAATTTGAAATTGTTGTATTTTCAGGTATTGCATAGGAAATATAATTCCCAGCCTCTAAATCTGTGAAAATATATTCACCAAAGTTTATTGAATTAGTCCAGCTTTTTCCACTTCCAAATAGAATTATTTCTCCATTTGCAATCGGCAAAAAATTGCCTTTAACAACACCAGAAATTGAAAATAGTGGAATATTTCCTGAAACAAAAACAGTATCGCAAAACGAACTTGTGCAACTATCAATTGTTTTTATTGTCAAACATACTATATATTCACCGTTTATTGCATAAATATGATTTGGATTTTTTATTATTGATGAATCTCCATCTCCAAAATTCCAATTCCATTCATTAATAGTACTTGAGGACATTGAAGAATCACTAAATTGAAAGCAATTTTGACAACTATTTGATGTATCTATATTATAACTGAAATTAGCTTCACAAATTTGAGGAGGATTAAAAAATGTTATGCTGTCGCAAAAAGTATTCTCACAATTGTCGTCCGTAAAAACTGTTAAACAAGTGAAATAAGTTCCATAGTTGCTGTAAATATGGTTAGGATTTTGAAGAGTTGAGGTATCTCCATCACCAAAATCCCAAAACCAATCTATTATTAGCCCTGATGTGGTTGAGTTTTCTGAAAATTGAAAACAACCGCTACACATCAAACTGTCGTGAATGCTATTGAAGTTTGCCTGGCACACAGGAGCAGGACCTATGAAATGAACTATATTGCAAAATGTGTTTGTGCAACTATCATCTGTGGTGATTTTCAAGCATACATTATAATCACCTGAATATTGAAAAGTGTGACTAGGATTTTGAAGTGTTGAGGTGTTGCCATCATCGAAATCCCAAAACCATTCAACGATTGTTCCGCTTGAATATGAAATATCTCCAAAATCAATATTCGTAGGTGGGATTGTTGCCGAAGAAAAGAATAGTGCCTGACATGTTGGAATATAAATCCCATCAACTGTAACAGAATCGCAATATGTATCGGAGCATGAGCCTAAATTAGAAATAGTTAAACATACATTATAAGTTCCGGGATCAGTAAATGTATGGTAAGGATTTTGTATGCTTGAATAAGTATTGTCTCCAAAATCCCATTCCCAGCTATAGGCATTTCCAAATGAACCATCAAAGAATTGATATTCGAAAAGTGTTCCAACTCCTGAATAAAAAAAGAAATATGAGCTACAATTCGATGAAATATTTGAAGTATCAAAACAAATTTGGAAATCATGGTTGATATATGGCGTATAACTTCCTGAAATTTGGTGAATTTCCCCTAAACAATCTAAAGTAGAAATACTTATGATGCAATTGCATGAAAAATTAGGACTATAGAATAGGTAATTACCTGAGATATCGCTGTACACAATTGATAAGGGATTCCCATCGGAAGAAATGCTTACCATATGGTAAGGAACTGGAGTATTGGAGCTGTCTATTATGTTACCTGAAATATATAATTGTGAAAAGACTTTTATAGTCAAAAATGAAAATATGAATATTATGAAAAGTTTTTTCATTTTATATATTTCATAAAAGTCTAGGTGTCAATATTTTCATTCTACAAAAATGATTTGATTTCTTGAATTTTAGAATCTGTATCTTACACCAAATCTTATCCCTATATTATTGAACCTTTGCGAGATATAATGATTTTCACTTAAAATAGAATTTAAATTTGTTCTATAAAAAGGTTCTGCAAGCAAACTCATATTATTGTTCATCTGGTAGTTTACTCCCATACCTAAAAGTAAAGTAAAGTTTGCCTTTATAAAAGGTAAATCGTTTTTGCTAATATCAACTATAGATTCTCTATCAATAAGTGATATTGTTTTTCCTCTTGAATTAATAAATATGCCAGTAATTAGTCCAACTTTTGGTGTGAAGGTAAATTTAGATTTTTTAAACTCGTATCCAATAATAAGAGGAATTTCAAAATATGAATATGTATTTTTGTTTGAATAAATTGTTTTAGTAGAACTTGAGTCATAGTCTGTAACTAATGCCGAATCAATTGGAGTGGTAATTGTTTCTTGCAAAATGGGCACATGTACATAGTTGCCTTGAATACTGTCATAAACAAATTCCCAATCGATAGTATCAATTAGTATTATTGGTTCTCCGATAGAATAGTTCCAGAAAGACGTTGAATCTTTTGTAAAATCTAAATATTCTGTCTCAAAGCTTTCTTTTATTTGCGTATAACTTCCTCCAATCTGAAGAATCAGATTGTTTTGGTTATGATAATTCAAATTTGCCCCAACAGTAAATCCTGTAGATGAAGTGCTTGTTCTGTTTAGTTCATCAGATAGAATTGAATATTCGTTAGATTTTTCTTTGAAAATACTGTTTGTAATGAAATTATCGAAATAAGCATCTACTGAATATTTTGTTTTATATTCAAAATTATCTACATGTGTTATGATGGTATCAATAAACGTTAAGGTATCAAATATGATAATTGTATCGTAAAAAATTTCATTTTTTAATTCGAAACTTGGTCCTTCAAAATCTTCTATTTTTTCTTCGGATTCTGCATAGGTAATTTCTGCAACTTCACTATTTTTCTCTACAGAAGTATTGTTTTCTTTTTCGAAAAAATCTATGTTAATATTCGAATTTGTACTAATATTCTGAGAACTTATTTCTGATACGGTTTTCGTAGAATTGTTTTCTTCAAGAATAGTATTTTCTTTTTCTGAGATTGTTGCATTTTTTTCAAATTCGACTTTTGCTTCTCTCTCTACTTCTTTTGTTGCAATTGGTTTTTCTTCTATTTTGATTTGGTTTTGTCTTGTGAGAGGTGTTTGTTTAGTTAAATTGATTTTTTCCTCCTCAAATGACTCTATTTCTGAACTTTGTGAATTATCTTTATTCGTATATTCATGTTTTTCGCTTTCATTTGTTATTCCTTTTGGATATTCTGAATTTTTTAGTGAAAGAGATTCTTGTGAATTGTGGCTTGATAAATCAACAATTTGAATATTGTTTTGGTTTTCGTTATCATTCAGATTTTCAGAAATATATAATCCTGCACTTAAAGTAAGACTTATAGCAACAATTGAATAATATATATTAAAATGTACAAGTCCGAATTTCAAAAAATTACTAATAATAAGTTTTTTTGATAAATCGTTCCACAAACTTGAAGATGGTTCAACTTCAAAGTCGCTGAACTTATCTTTAAATAAATTTTCTATGTTTTTATTTTTAATTTCCATTTTTACAAATAGATTTAGCTAAAATAGCTAAAAACTTAGTGTTCTTTAATTCTACTAAGCTCAATTAGTTTTTTTTGAATTTGTTTCCTAGCTCTTGAGAATTGTGATTTTGATGTATTAATATCAATCTCCAATTTCTCAGCAATTTCTTTATGTTTATATCCTTCAATGGCATATAAATTAAATATTGTTTTGTATCCATGTGGTAGTTCGTTTATCACACTGAATAGTTCCTCTCTTGTAAAATCTGCATCTTCAAATGTATTTTCTTCAATTTTTGTTTCTCTAATTTCATTTATATCATCATTATAATTATGCTTCAAATTCTTATGATAGTGTGTGATAGAAGTATTAACTATAATTCTTTTCATCCAACCTTCAAAAGAACCTGCACCCGAATATTGTTTTATGTTATAAAATATTTTTATAAATCCTTCCTGCAAAATATCTTCTGCTTCAGACTTATCTCTGGCATATCTATAACATATTCCTAACAAAACCTGCGAATACCTTTCATACAATATCTTTTGATATTTTCTGCTATTTCTTATGCAGCCTTCAATTATATTTTTTTCACTCTGCATAATTCAATCTTAACAATTGACTATAAGTATAAAAAAATGGTTGCATTAATATTCCTTATTTGAGAAAAATAAAAAAGATTGTTAATAGAAGAATTTTGTTTATATATCAAGCATTCGAAAATAGATTATGATGCAAGTATTGATTATTCTACAGTAACTGCTTTTGCTAAATTTCTTGGTTGATCGATATTGCATCCGCGTGCTGCTGCTATGTAGTATGAAATTAATTGCAGAGGTATGACTGCTAAAATAGGAGCAAGGGCATAATCGGAGTTTGGAATTTCCAAAATATGGTCTGCAAGTTTTTCAATTTGCACATCTCCTTCTGTAACAATTGCAATAACTTTTCCTTTTCTGGCTTTTACTTCTTCAATATTATTCACAATTTTTTCGTATGAATGGTCTTTTGCAGCAATTACTACTACTGGCATATTTTCATCTATTAATGCAATTGGTCCATGTTTCATTTCTGCTGCCGGATATCCTTCAGCATGAATGTATGAAATTTCTTTAAGTTTTAAGGCTCCCTCAAGAGCTACAGGAAAAAAGTAGCCTCTTCCTAAATATAAAAAGTTTCCTGCATCTTTATATAGTTCAGCAATTTTTTTACATTCGCCATGATAGCTAAGAGTTTTTTCTACTTTTTTTGGAATTTGAGATATCTCCAAAATTAGTTCTTTATAGGTTGCTTCATCTATTGTATTACGTTTTTTCCCAATTAGAATTGATAAAAAAGCTAATGTAGTTACCTGCGATGTGAATGCTTTGGTAGAAGCAACTCCTATTTCTGGTCCTGCATAGGTGTAAATTCCTGCATCGGTTTCTCTCGAAATGCTTGAACCTACAACATTACAAATTCCTATCACTAAAGCTTTATTTTCTTTTGCCAATCTTATGGCAGCTAATGTATCTGCAGTTTCGCCACTCTGACTTATTGCAATAACAATATCATCTTCATAAATTACCGGTTTTCTATATCTAAATTCGGAAGCATATTCAACTTCAACCGGTAGTCTGGCAAATTCTTCGAAAAGGTATTCGCCAACCAGTCCGGCATGCCAGGATGTCCCACAACCTATAATTATGAGTCTTTTGGCTGCAACAATTTTTGGTATTATTTCTAATATTCCACCATGATGGATGTCAGAATGATCGGCAGTTATTCGGCCTCTTAATGTGTTTACTAAAGTTGAAGGTTGCTCGAAAATTTCTTTCAACATGAAATGTTCGTAGCCACCCTTTTCAATCTCTCCTATATCAATATCAAGTTTTTCAATTTTTGGAGATATAGGTTCGTTTTTTAATGTTTTTAATTGGAGTTCCGTTTTTTTGATAATTGCTATATCATAGTCGTTAAGATAAATTACACTTTTTGTATATTCAACAATCGGTGTAGCATCTGAAGCTATAAAATATTCATCCGTTCCAACTCCTACTACTAATGGGCTTCCTTTTCTAGCTGCCACCAATTGATTTGGCTCATCTTTGCAAGCAACTACAAGTGCATAAGCTCCGGAAACTTTTTTTAAGGCATATCGAATTGCCATTTCGGCGGTAAATTTACCGTCCAAAAACTCGTTACCTCTTATATATATGTACTCTATAAGGTTAGCTAATATTTCTGTATCTGTCTCACTTTTAAAAGTGTAGCCTCTATTTATAAGCTTTTCTCTAAGTATGGAGTAGTTTTCAATTATTCCGTTGTGAATCAATATAAACAAGTTATTCATTGAAGTGTGTGGATGAGCATTTTCAGTACTTGGCACTCCATGAGTTGCCCATCTGGTGTGTCCCATACCAATGTCTCCAGAAACATCTTTGTCTTTTACGAATTCTTCAATATCTTTGACTTTTCCTTTTACCTTATAAGTTCTAATATCGCCATTCACAATTGAAATCCCGGCAGAATCGTAGCCACGATATTCTAATCGTTTTAAGCCATTTATTAAGATTGGGAAGGCTTCTTTGTTCCCAATGTATCCAACAATACCGCACATAAAATTAGTTTTATAGTTTTGTGTATGTAAGTTTTAAAAGAATTTTGTTATTTCCTGAGTTATTTAATATTACCCTATTTGCAGAAACTTTACTTTTCGAGGGTAACAAAAATAGTCCTTTATTTTCAATGTTCTGATCTATTAAATCTTGAAAATATTGGGTAATATTTATAGAGTATGTATAATCTGTAGAATCAATATATCCATTGAAATAATAATTTTCGACATTACTGTCAATATAATAGTCTGAAGGAGCATCAAAGCCTTCATTTCTGTCAATTAGTTCTAAAATAAGTTTTTCAGGTGGAGAAAACTTGTTTGTTGTATTTTCTTTGATACTAAAAACTAATTCGGCTTTGGCTATTGCAACTTGTTCTGTTTCCGCAACAGTTTCAAGCCATGTATCAGCAAATGGAAATTGAAGTTCTGCTTTTAGTCCACCCATTGATTGTAAATAAATATGATCTGCATCTTCTACGTTTAAATATTGTGAAATATTAGTGTTTTGAAACTGATGATCGTAAATATTAAATCTTGCACAATATTCATTGAGTAAGAAATCGAAACTTAAGGTATCGCCATCTAAAATACTTGTATCATTTGAATAGTATAAAGTTATTTTCGAAACAGATGATAATAAATCAAAATATACTATTGAGGCTCCTATTTGGTCAGTTGAAAAATAAAGACCTTTAAAGGCATCTTTAAAGGAATCATTGTCTTCCAAAAAAGTAGTGTCAAGATCAAGCAATTCTTGTCCCAATTCATCTGGAAGTTTAATTTTCAAATTGTTAGTATCTGAAGGAAGAGGTTTGTAATATTTATTAAAAAACGCCGGTTCGAAGCTAACATGAGAATTGGAAAAATATGTCAGCGTATCATTTATGTTTTCAGAAAGTTTATGAATTTTTATGTTTTGCATTATGCTTGTATCTCCATAATATCCGGCATAGTCCAAGTATAAAAATATAGAATCAATTACTGGGTTTGAACCAAATCTAACTGCATTTTTCGAAAGACGAAATTCAGTTACAAATTCAGCTTTTGAGCTTCCAAATACTGGATCTTCACAGCTTCCCAATAGGCAAAGAGAGCGTTCATCTGTTGTGATTAAATGGTCAGTAATTGTTGAGGCTGCCACTACCGACAGTGAGTCGCTATGAAGAATAATTTTGTCTCCATCAGGAACTAAATTATATCCAAGTTGGTTTTCTTCTTGGCAGCTTTGAAAAAATAAAAAAAATGAGAGAAAAAAGATTGTGTTGATTGTAACTTTTAATGATTTAACTTGGTTTTTATTCATCTTTTTGGTTTTCTAATAATTTGTCGTAAAATTGCGAATATGCTTTAAGAAAAGTTTCGTTAGTCTGATAAGGAAGGACAGGCACAGATTGCTTGTCAATATATCTTTTTAATTTAAGGTTAACTTTTTCGCTACCATAAATAATTGCATCTGAATTGTCAATTGCCGATTTATTTAGGTTAACATAATCACCTCTTTTTAAAATTGTAATATCTTCGTTTTCAATGCCATCTATTTTAAGTTTTTCCTTAAATGACCTATGAAATTTTCCTTCAAAATCGTCATTATATACTGAATAAACTACTTTTGAATCGCAAAATAAAGGATTATCTTTTAAAGATTTTTTAATATATAAAGGTATAAGACTTGAAATCCAACCATGACAATGAATAATGTCTGGTGCCCATCTTAGTTTCTCAACTGTTTCGATTACTCCACGAGAGAAAAAGATGGTTCTTTCATCATTATCGTCAAATATCTGGTTGTTTTCATCGGTAAACATAGCTTTACGCTGAAAATAATCTTCATTATCAATGAAATAAACTTGCATTCGGGCAGATTGAATTGAAGCTACTTTTATGATTAAGGGATGGTCGGAATCATCAATAATTAAATTCATACCTGACAAACGAATAACTTCATGCAGTTGATTTCTTCTTTCGTTGATTAAACCATATCGAGGCATGAAAGTTCTAATTTCTTTGCCTGTTTCTTGTATTCCTTGAGGCAAGTAGCGTCCTATATGAGACATCTCTGTTTCAGGTAAATATGGTGTTATTTCTTGCGAAACAAATAGTACTTTCGTTTTTTCCATTTACTTTTACATTAAATCTAAAATAATTTGCAAAATTAAGAAAAAAATAAACTAATTAATGCAAAATTCTTTAATTATAATACATTTATTCAATAATCTCATAAGTTTTCTTCTATCAACAAAAAATAGCAATTTTTAAGTTTAATCAAAAAAACAGAAGAATTTAGGAAATATTGCTAAAATATTTTTTTTGAATATTTTAATAAGGATTTTTTGCAATTGAAATAAATAAAAATTATAATTTTGCAGTTTTTTTTAAAACCAATAATATGAAGAAATTAGCAGTAGTTGCATTTGGCGGAAATGCTTTACTTTCTAGTGGTCAGAAAGGAACTATTAGTGAACAAGAAGAAAATGTGTACAACACATGCTCGCATCTGGTTCAACTTATTAAAAAGAAATATAATATTGTGATTGGTCATGGAAATGGACCACAAGTGGGAAATGTGCTTTTACAACATGAGGCGGGCGAACAAGTATTTGGTATTCCAAAAATGCCAATTGATATTTGTGTTGCTGAAACTCAAGGTTCTATTGGCTATATGATTGAACAACAATTGCGAAATGTTTTAGAAAAAGAAAAAATTGATGTAGATATAATTTCAATAATTACTCAAGTACTTGTTGATAAGAACGATCCTGCTTTCGAAAATCCTACAAAACCTGTTGGTCCCTATTATACAAAAGAACAAGCAGAAAAAATAACAAGCGAAACAAAATCAGTATTTGCTGAAGATCCAAGAGGTAGAGGCTGGAGAAAAGTTGTTCCTTCGCCAAAACCCTATAGAATTGGAAACAGAAAATCTATTGAAAAGCTTGCCAGAGATGGACAAATAGTTGTAACAGTTGGCGGAGGCGGAATCCCTGTTTATTATGTAGAACCAAACAAATTGGAAGGAATAGATGCAGTGATTGATAAAGATTTAGCATCTTCATTGTTGGCTTCGCAAATTAATGCCGACGAGTTTATTATTTTGACTGATATTCCAAAAGTTTACATCAATTTTAATACACCCGACCAAAAAGCTATTGACCAAATGACAGTAACTGATGCGAAAAAGTATCTTGCAGATGGTCATTTTACTGAAGGAAGTATGGCTCCAAAAATTCGGGCAGCTATTCAATTCATAGAAAGTGGCGGAAAAGAAACAATCATTACTACTGCAAGCCAACTTGGTAAAGAAGGTAGTGGCACTCGGATAGTTTTTAGTTAAAAACATAAATAAATAATAATAAATATTCAATTAAAAATAAAAAAATCATGGCATTTAATTTAAGAAATAGAAATTTTCTAAAACTTTTAGATTTTAGTCCTAAAGAAATTAAGTTTTTATTAGACCTTTCGGCAGATTTAAAAGCTGCGAAATATGCAGGTATTGAACAAAAAAGACTCAGTGGAAAAAATATTGCATTAATTTTTGAGAAAGCCTCTACCAGAACAAGATGTGCGTTTGAAGTAGCAGCACTCGATCAGGGAGCCCATGTAACTTATCTTGGCCCAACAGGCTCACAAATTGGGAAGAAAGAAACAATGAAAGATACAGCCCGAGTTCTTGGCAGAATGTATGATGGAATCGAATACAGGGGTTTTGGTCAAAAGATTGTTGAAGAATTGGGAGAATTTTCGGGAGTGCCTGTTTGGAATGGGCTCACTAACGAATTTCATCCTACACAAATACTTGCAGATTTGTTGACAATGATGGAACATTCCGATAAGCCTCTAAATAAGATATCTTTCGCATATCTTGGCGATGCAAGAAATAATATGGGAAATTCGTTGCTTGTAGGTGCAGCAAAAATGGGAATGGACTTTAGAGCAGCAGCTCCAAAATCTTGCTTCCCTGACGAAAAACTCGTTGAAGAATGTATGGAAATCGCAAAAGAAACTGGTGCAAAAATCACTATTACAGAAAATCTTGATGAAGCTGTAAAAGGTGTTGATTTTCTATATACCGATGTTTGGGTTTCAATGGGTGAGCCCGACGAAGTTTGGGAAAAAAGAATTAAAGAAATGTTGCCTTATCAGGTGAACAAAAAGGCGATGGATAAAACCGGAAATAAAGATGTGAAATTTTTGCATTGTCTTCCTGCATTTCACAATCGTGATACTACTATTGGTGAAGAGATATATCAAAAATTCGGAATCGAAGCAATGGAAGTAAGCGAGGAAGTTTTCGAGTCTGAAGCGTCTGTGGTTTTCGATGAAGCAGAAAATCGTATGCACACTATAAAAGCTGTAATGGTAGCTACACTTGGCGAATAGAATAGTAATTTCATTTTATAAAAAAGGCTATTTCTTTTTCGGAAATAGCCTTTTTTATATAAACAAATTGAGGTGTTTACTTAATTAATATTATATTTGGATGAGAATTAAAGATCTATGGAAATATACAATGGAGAAAAGCTCTTAGAATTTTACTGAACGATTTTCATAAGATGAAGCTTGCCTTAAGTATCTGTCTGACATTAAGTGGAATAGTGGGTTTGAGTGCCGAAAATGCAAACACACTAAATTTAGTAAGGGCAGCAAATACCAACGTTGTTGCACCTTGTGCAAACATATCGAGAGTCCTACTGAAGGGACATTTTTTCACAAAGTAAAGTTTGGTGTGAGATAGGCATTCATGAATATGTTTGAGATGTCTGCTACTACTAAAGGACTTTTGGCTTCTCAGGTAGCTAAAAGATATGGCATTACACGCAAAACCGCGTGGCTATTTATGCATAAGATTCGAAAAGGAATGGAAAGCAATCAATGCCTTCCAATTGAAGGAACAGTACATGTCGACGAGTTTGTTGTTTGAGAAAATCCCCCTACACAAAGTCCGAATTGTGTTTTTCCTTCATAAAATATTCATTATAGCTGTGCCAGTAATTTGTATAATATGCTCAAGAAGGATGTTTTTTTCAAGAAATATATCCTTCTTAAAGCTAACCTGGCTACCCTTTACAGGCATCACTTCAATGAATCGCATTCTTTACTCCCTCACTGATTAGATATTTATTCAATTTATTTTCTCTTAATACTATCATTTAAATCTTTGCGATAATATGGTAAGTGATAAGGTCAGCTCCTGACCTTAGTATCATTGGAGTTGTTTGCGAGCTTAACTGACCCTGATCTCTCAAGGGTCAGTCAGCTCGCTTATCCATCATGTTAATCCAACTTGTATGATATGTTTTCATCTCACTTTACAAGGGTTCTGTATTTGTGCTTTCGCTGCTCATATCTTTGTTGATTTAATGACAATTATAATGTTTGTCGAAATTACAATTTGTCAGATGGGATTTTGATCATTCAAAAAGATCAATACTTTACTATTTTGCTTGTGATAATGTTTTCATTATCCCGTAGGCTGAGAAAATATATCCCAGCCTTAAAAGAGGAAAGATCAATATTTTTTGCATAATCACATCCATCTGACCAATTTTCTGACCAAACTAATTTTCCTGAAATATCAGTTATTTGAATCATAACATCCTCTTTTTTGTTTTCAAAAAACACAGTAATAGAGGCCGAAGTTGGATTTGGGAAAATTTGGACAGCTCTATTGTTTTTCAAAATATCCTCCGTAGAATATGTTTCTAATTCCTGTATAGCTGCCAGTGCATCTACCTTTCCCCAGCCCCAAAGATTGCTGCCTCCAGGCGGAATAGTGCCTGTCAAACTATCGGTACGAGCTGTTGTAGCAAGAATTTCTTTTACTTGTGTTACGTTCAGTGTGTCGTTTGCTTCGAGTAAAAGGGCAACTATGCCCGCAACAAAAGGAGAAGACATGGAAGTGCCGGTAGCTCCCCCGAAATACCAGGAGGTATTTCCTTCTTGGTATTCGTATGCTGGCGGGTATTCTTCGGCAACGTAAGGATATGTAGCATTTACGGCTGCAATTAGCACATCTCCAGGAGCCGTGATTTCTGGCTTGGTCCTGCCATCAACGGTTGGACCATGGCTGGAAAATGCTCCCAACTCGCCCAATACTGTCCCCTGTGCATCGTGTGTATTCCCATCTAATCCCATAAAAGAAGTCTTTGTGGTATAAGCTCCCACTGATATAATGCCATCAGCCGTTCCCCCTATTTCATTACAGGAAATGTCAGAATTTCCTTCTGTATAACCACCAATACCAAAACTTTCCAAACCAACTTCACTCCATAAATGAAGCGATCCTGCGGTTCCAGTCAGTATTAATTCCGGCACAACTTGTTGGGACAACAATGCGCTCATCTCTATCATTATCATTATATTGGGTTTGGAATTTAAAACCGAGGCATCATCCACATCAATACTAATGGTTATATCTCCACCTGCAAATACAATTTCAACAGTTGTATCTGCGGAGGAAGGTAAGAATGCTGTTGTACCTATATTGCTACCTGTGGAAAAATCATCAAATTTCATGGACACATCGAAAGAAGCTCCGGGTTGCCCCCAAATGCTTACTTCTCCACTTCCCTCAGTACTGTATGTTCCTATAAAGCTACGGAGTGTATCATTTGCCTGTAAATCGTAGGCAATATGTACAGGTCTGTCTCCTTCATTGCTAACCGATCCCACCAAAATCTTTCCTTCTCCTACTATTGCATCAATAAACTGATCAAACAAGGAAGTGCCATCATGTGGCCCGGAATGGTGCCCCAAACTCATGTTGATAACAGCAGGCTTGCCAACCGAATCTGCATAATTGAAGATATAGCTGATGCCATCAGTGATTGCCGACTCACCAGCAGTGGAAAAATCTGGTTCAACAATTACTATATCAGCATTTGGGGCAACTCCACCAAACATTTCATCAAGACCAACCCCCCTGCCGGCAGCAATAGAAGTTACATGTGTACCGTGCGACTGACTATCGGAGGTTTGGCCAATACTCAACATGTCAGCTGCATCAGTCAATTCTGTTCCGTATCCATAAGCAGAAGGCGGGTTTCCTGCATTAACGTTTTGTACCCAAACCCTCTGTATGCGTAAATTGCCTGAGCTGTCGCGGAAGGCAGGGTGGGTCATATCAAAACCACCGTCGATTACGCCTACAACGACTCCTTCACCAGTATATGCCTGAGGAAGGTTAGTTCCCAGATGAACCGCTGTTACGTTTGTTTCGGCGAGTGCGGCGTCTAACTTTTTTTTTACTTTTTGGTCAACCTGGATATAACTGATTCCAGGCAGATTGGTCATCGCTTCAAATTGCTCAATTGGTATCCGAAAGGTGTAAAGTATTGGGTTTCTCGTACCTACTTTACCACCGAGGTCGGTCAGGGCTTCCTCATTAAAGTTTTCATCTACTTTCATCAATCCTCCGATGTAAAAGTTTCCTTTTTTTCTGCTGACTGGAAAATTGGCCTTGATCTCTTTAATTATTAAGGCTTTTTCTTTTGCATCTGACTGTATCCCTTCTGCATCGCTATTCAATTGCTTCGCCTTGAGCAGAAAAAGGCTGCTGGAATTTGAAAGTTCCGATTGAGCCATCATATTTGTGCTTCCAAATATTAAATAGCTACAAATGATTAAGTACAAAACGTTTTTTAACATGTCTCTCTTTTTTAAAAGATTAAATTTATTTATGAATGATTAGAATAATCTTGTGTTGATTATTTATATTTATAAAGTATAAATGATTTAAGATACTATTACTAAATTTTTTTTGGTTTTGTTATTGCAAAATCAAGTTCAGTGTATTTTTCTTAATCAGAATTTGCCGAAAATTAATAATGCATTGGAACACAAAGCTTCAAATACAGTTTAGTTGATTTTATTCTTGTAAAGCTGTCTGGATTGAATTTGAAATTGATTCCCCGATATTAGGAAATCCTCCTGTCTCATAATAAAGATACTTTCCTTCTTTATCAATAACTATATTCGTTGGATAAGCTGTGATCTGAAATAGATTACACAATTCTGTTGCATTTGATACTACTGGATATTCAATAATATGCTTTTTTAAAAACTTTTTTACTCTTTTTTCTTTATCGAATGTGATAGATGCAAATATCACATTTGTGCTATTTTTATATTTTTCAAAAACTTCATTTAGTTCAGGAATTTCAGCAATGCAGGGTTTGCAAGCAGTAAACCAGAAATTCAAAACAACTACTTTCCCTTTCGTGTTTTCCGATGAAATTACATTACCATTTATGTCTTCAAATTTAAATTCGGGGACGTTTTCCCCGATCAATTCCGAACTACTTCCTGGCATTGGCATTTCTGCCATCATCTTTTTTTCTTCTTCGGTTGCTTTCCTAAGTTGTACATATTTCATTTTGCCATTAGAATCGTTTACAGGATCCATCATCCATTCTCCAGAATTCATTAAATCCATAAAATCAGACATTCCTACCTTGTTGCCAGATTCATCTTTAATGATCGTATTTTCATCAATCATTATATCGCCTCCCTTGAGCATATCCTGACTTTGACCAAATCCGTAGTGAAGGAATGAAAATAATATGGTAAATGTAATTATGATTATTTTTGTCATGATTTATAGTTTAATTTAGAATACGTTAACATTTTTCATTTCGATTTGTCATACTTTATCTATGTTCTTCTTTCTTTCTAAACACCATGTTAATTCTAAACTTTGATTGACTTCCAAATATATCAACAGCGTCACCCCCTCCTGCTCCTATTGTTCCTGCATTAGCATTATAAGCATCAACATATTCAAATCCTAATTGTGCCATTGTATTTAACATATCTGTTTGATTTCTGATTTTAAGTTTCTTTCTTGACTGCAAAAGTTTTTCTAATTTCATCAAAACATCCTCGTATGGAGATTTTTTATAATCGATTATAATATTTATCCCTCCAAATAGTTTCGTGTTTTCTGAAGTGATTACTACATATTCTGGCAATTCTTCAATCTTAACACTACTTGAATCTACTACTGACAATTCCTGAGAAAAAAGCTTAGCAGTTAATGTCAACATGAGTAAAATAATAACAGACACTGTCTTAAATGCGACTAATGATTTCATACAACCAAATTTTAAATTTTATTTGTTTTTAAATTTATTATTGCAGCTCCAAAATAGCTCTTTCAATTACCTCATCCTGAGTGGTAATCAAAGTATCCAAAGTAACCGGAATATCAGGATCAAATCCATCATCAAGGTGATTGCCGAGATGATCGATAAATTCACTCGTTGAAAGTTGCCATCGCCACCCATTGGCTAAAAAGCCATCGGCAGTTGAACCACTGCCACCACCTGTTCGTTGACCTACAAAAGTGACATTGTCTAATGGGTTAACAGAATAGGCAAATGTAGTTGAAGCACTGTAACAAAACCTATCAGTCAATACCATAACAGGTTTTAGAAATTTATTGGAACTACTTGTAGGTTGCATTGTAACATGACTGTCTGAAAAATCGTTGGCTCCCGGTCCTGTTTTAAATCTTTCAAATCCTGTATAAACAGGCTTGTCTGTTAAATATGAAGCAAATTTCGTAGCGAGAGAGGGATCACCTCCTCCATTCTGACGCATATCAAATATTAATCCTTTTGCATTCGAAAATGATGCAAATATCTGCTCGATTTCATCATCAGAAATTTCTACATTCCAAGATGGAACCCACAAATATGCTATTTCATTATCTTGAGGCAGGAACCCATATAAAGCTTGAAGTTCATCTAAAATCTGCAAATCCGGGTTAACACTTTTACCTGTGTAATTATCTGCAAGAATATCAACCTGAAAACCAAGGGGGTAGCCCGATTTGTTATCATAGTATGCTCCTTTTCTATTTTTATCGTCTTCTAACTTCGAATGTCCATCTCTCAATCGGAGTGAAATAATTGAGAGTTGTTCAAATAATTCCGTCTCGGTCATATTATTATTCACTATGGCTCTAATAGAATCTTCCAGATGTTGAATATCTACACCTTTAAACTCTAACATTGCATATTTCTCTTTTACTAATGTTACATATTCGTTAAAAATAGTTGTATTTGTTGTTTCCGGATTTGGGTTCATTAATATTTTTTCGCAGGATGCGATTATTATTATCAACCCTACTAATACTAAATATATTATCTTTTTCATTATACTAATTTTGAAATTATTAATTGAATATTTTATTTATGAATAATGTTGTATCTAAATACGATTATGGGTTCCTTTTGTGGTCGGATATGATTTCAAGGTTGAAAAACGCTTCATTTGCCAGAAATATCCGATGGAAATTCTTTCTTTATATTGAAACAAAAAGGATGTTTTTATATTTATAATCTTACCAATAGGTTTAAATTCAAAATACTTAAATCCAAAAGGACTTTCTAATTCTTTATTTTGATAGTTAAACTCACCATCTTCTAATCCGTTTTGTGGAGCGGAGAATGCAAAAGACGTGGACTCTTTCATAAAGCTTAGTAATCCTATATCCAGCGAAGATTGTAGATTCCAGTTATCATTTAATTGTTTGTTATGCATTACAGAACCGAATAAATAACTTCCATTGGTATAGTAGTGTCCATTATTTCCTAATGCATCGTTTACCCTTAAATCAAAGTCAAGAATATCGATTCTACCTCCGATTAGAAAATCACTGTTCTTTATTGGTTTAAGATATTTAAAATAAGCATAAGGATTAAGGGCATTGGTTTTTTCTGAATTATGTGTAGCCGCTTTTTCAAAAGAAAGACTAACATATAATCCTGTTTCCCAAAACCGCTTTTCATTTTTATTGGAATAACCAATTTCAAATAGACCTCCAATTCCTCCTTGACGGACATTAGAGTACTTTACATCTTGAAAACTACTATACACCCCACCAATGCCAATAAATAAATTTTTAGCAAGGGCATTATTGCTAATCGGATCAGTTTGTGTATTTCCATTTAGAAAACATAAAACCAAAACTGAGACTAATAAAATTTGTTTTTTCATATTTATTCAAATTGTTTATTATAATTATTATTTAAAGGTTACATTTTTTTACAGCTACTTTCATTCTAAATTCAGATATAATTGTGCCGGTTATTATTAAGATTCCGCCAATAATAATGTTGCCCGATAATGATTCTGACAACATGACCACTGCTGTTATTGCTGCAAAAAACGGTTCTAATGAGAAAATTATAACAGTAGTATTTGTTGACAAAAATTGCTGATAATGATTTTGAACTGTGTACATAAAGGTTGTTGCAAACAATGCACAAAAAAGAATACCTGTCCAGCTATCACGGCTTGAGGGTATTTGTATGCCATCGAAAAGTAATGCCATAAAAAATGAGCTAATACTCACAACCAGTAATTGTACTATTGTTATTAAAATGGCATCGGATTTTCCTGATTCCTTTGCAACCAGAATGATGTAAAAAGCAAAAGCAATTGCACATATAATCATCAACAAATCACCCGGGTTGAAAGAGCTAATGGACGTTGCCGTAATTAGGAGAAGTCCGATAGTTGCAATTGCTATTGCCAGAATTATTCTTGATGAAGGTAAACTCTTACGGTTGATGGCATCTAGAAATGGAACAATGACGATGGCAAAAGCTGTTATAAATCCTCCATTAGATGCTGTAGTAAATTCAAGACCAATGGTCTGTGTAAAGAATGCAATTGTCAACGGAATTGAAAGCAGGAATCCTTTATATATGGTACTAAAGTTTATTTTGAATAGCCTATTAAAAAATACCAGAGATAGCAAAATTGTGCCTATTAAAAACCTAAAAGCTAAAAAGGAATATGCATCAATATCATTGAGAGCCGTTTTTGTAAAGGCAAAGGTCATTCCCCAGAATATGGTGCCAATAACTAACAGAATTATAGCATTGATTCTGTTATCCATATTTGTTAACTTATTTATCATTAATCAACTTTTTTGCTTTTTCTAAAACAGCATCTTTCCCGTTCACAAATTCTGTAATAGTTTGATATACCTCATAGTGGGGTTGTGTACCACTCCCTTCAGGAAATAGTTTTTGATCCACATCCTGCTCGCCAATAACAGTAAAAAGCGAAAAGAAAAATCCTGAGTTGGGCAATTGATAAAAAAGAGGAATAGAACCAGTATGCCTGTAATAACCGCCACCTGTTTCCTCGCCTATAAAAATGGCATTACTTTTATCTCGCACCAATGCACTGAACAGGGCTCCTCCTGAAAATACTTTGCCACTTGTTAATACATAGACATTGCCTTTAAATCTGTATTTGGCAGGATCGCGGTGTATTATTTTATCTTCTTTCCAGTAATAAGCACCATCGCTTCCTCTTTCTACCTCCTTTAATGCCATCTTTTTGAAGATATCCTGTATTTTGTCCTTCTTTTTTTTGCTGATATCTAACATTTCATACCACATTGGTGCCAGATACTCAGCTTGTGGCGGCATATTTTTAATCGTATTTAATTTTCTGAATTTATTTTCTTTAAAATGCTTGTTAATAAAATAGGACGCTAACTCCATATCATTACCGTCATCACCACCGGTATTTTTACGTATGTCCAGAATTAAGTTTTCAATACCCTTTTCTTCTATTTCTTTGAATGAGTTTCTTAAGAACTTAAAGAAGCGTTTTTGATTTTTTTTGGTTTCGGTCGAAAAAGTGTTTACAGTTAATATGGCAGTTTTATCTTCAAAATATTCTAAATAATAGGGTTGAGAATTTGCTTCTTCTTCATTAAAGTTTTTTCCTAATTCAGAAAGAGAAATACCGTCTAAAATAATTGTTTTGTTTTCAAACTTAGGGTAGGAAATATAATCAATTGTATAGCTTTCCTTTGGTCCGAATGCTAAATAATAGTTTGTTAAGAAATCATCTTCTAACTGCCTGTATTTAAATGTAGTATTATAGCCATCAGAGCTTATTAACTTAAAAACTTCAGTAGTAATATTTGAAACAGAATGTCCGTTAATAGTCACTATTTGTGTTCCTTTTTTTAATTCGCCATAATCTTCGGCCACGACTAAAATGTCTTTTAAAAATTTCACTTTAAAGAAGGGGAAGAAGGCTCTAACAGAATCATTCTCTACCTCGGAAAAGATTATTCCAGATGGGTAAAAACTAGAGTGTCCACAGTTTATTTTTGTATGAATATTTGCTATTAGCTTGTAAAACTTGCGATTGTTTTCAAGTTTAGGGAGTTCTTTTTCTGCATTGGCAAATAGTATGTTAAACTCTTCTTTAGAGGTGTATAAATACATCCCGGAATGTGCTGTTTCAATAATTTCCCTATAAATAACCAAATCTTTTTTTGCATCTATAGGATTAAAAGAAACTTCATCAGCTTCCTGACTGAAAACTGTGCTTGAAATAAGTAGGATTAAATAGATGTAAATTTTCATTATTTTTTCATTTTTAATAGTCCAATTATTCTTTTGATTGTTATAATTTCTTAACAATAAATAGATCTTAACTAAAATGTTAGTGAATAAATTTATATGTCAAGATTCTAAAATAAATTAGAAATGATAACTAATTCCTATATCAATAGTTGAATAAACACCAGTTCCAGCATTAGAATCAAAACTTAAGTAGGACGTTGTAAGCTGAATTTTTTCGTTTAGGGTATAGCCAATCATTGGCCGATAATATAAGCCATTAGTATCATCATCATATTGGCTGGTTACTGAAATCCCAAACCCTATGTCTGCACCAAGAGTAAATCTGTCAGATACATTGAATCGGGTAGCCCCAGCAATCGGGAAAAATTGAAAATCTTTAAATCCATATGAAGACGTACTTGCAGCTATCTTATTTCCAATAGAATGATTATATCCGGAGGAGATTCCAAACTCAAATTTTTCGGATACTTCCCAAAGATAAGATGCATCTATAGCCACATTAAAAGTATAGGCTTTGCTAAAATCCCCAGTTGGCAAACCAATATTAGCGCCTATTGTGAAATTTTGTGCGTTAATGCTTGAAAACATTATGATTACAAACATTCCAGTTAAACTTACATATTTCATACTTGCTTTTTAAATTTTGTAATTTGATTGCACAAATATTTCAAAATACTTTAGCTTTATGCAAGAGAAGAAAATATGTTGAAGTATAGAATTCAGAAATATGAACTATGTTGGAACTTTTTGATGTTATTTTTGTCCGGTTTCAGGAATCCGAACTTTTATTCTACATTTTATTTTGGTTTTTATAACGAGATGGAGTCATTCTTGTATTTTTTTTAAAAGCCCCATAAAATGTACTTTTACTATTAAAACCAACTTCTTTCCCTATGCCGTCAATACTGAAATTATGATGTTCGCTATTAAGAAGTTCTTTAGCTTTTTCGATTCTAAAATTGTTAACATAGCTATTAAAGTTTTGATTGAGTAGAGAGTTGATGACTGTTGAAATACGTTTTGGATGTTCCTTTACATTTTTCGCCACATCCATTATTGTTAAGTCGGATTGTTTAAATGCTTCTTCCTTTTTTACGTAGTTTTCAATTTTTTGAAGAAGCTCTTTCGTAATTACTGTAGGTTTTTCAGCGTTTTGGATTTCAATCTTATGAGCATCTTTTTTTATTATCTGTTCTTTGGAATTTGGTATTAATGTAAGCACATTCATTTGAAGAATACCTCGCAAAGAAACCCAATATAGTAATGCAACATTGATAATTGAGGAGGTCATTGTAATAATATATTCATTACCAATAATAAAGAAAACAAAAAGACCTAAGATTACATAGACAAGCCCAATAATCACAAATAATCGCGACCAACGAAGCTCTTTGAATTCGATAGCTGCAAACTGATTTTTCACTTCCTTAATATGTTTGTTTATCCATTTTATGCATAAAAACCCAATATACAAAGAGAAAACAAAACCGATAAGCTCATACAATAAGTAAACCAATGAATCTTCTATTATTACTTTATCTTGTATGGGCTGTAAAAATAGTATGATGTTTATTACAATGGATGCTATGCCAGGATAAAGCACCCAATAACTTGTTTTCTTATTGGAAAATATGGATACTTTCTGCACATAGATATAAAACAGCGGAAATTCTAACCAGACTAATTCGAAGGGTAGCATTATTAGGTTGGGGTACTGCTCAACTATATTTAGTTCTTGGAAAATGTCTGAAACAAAATTTAAAGAGTATGTCAGTATGAATAAGCCTAGAAAAGTGGTAGATTTAACTTTGCGTCTATTAATAATCAAAAGTAAAGAACCCAAAATAAGCCCTTGGAAAAGCCCAAAGATGTCAACAATAGCAGTGATGTTGTAGTTTATTTGCATGTTTTTATTGTGTGGCTTGGTTTTTTATGATTGTTTATTTTTAAACTAATTCAAAATGTCTTCAAATATAAGGAATATACAAAAAATCATAGAATTTATAATTTGATTTTGGCTACAAGTTGAACTAAACCCTAGTCAGCTAATTCAGTAATATTATGTAATCATCTTTATTTATTAAAAGATGTAAAGATGGATAAAAAAATGAATTTACGGTAAAAGAATTGTCTATATTGCACAAAATGCAAAAAAGGCTTTTGGTGAGTAATCATTATTGAAAAACTATCAATTGGGAAAAATCATTATCAAATATTACCTAATCATAGGAAAACAAACTAGAAATTCCGCCTTCCACTACAATCCACGCTAACCTGAGTTTTGTTCAATCCCAATTTTCATCGGATCTAAGCATGGCTCAGTAGTTTCTTGCTGGTTTTATAATAAGGAGACTTCTAAAAATGCAAATTTCTTCGTTGTTTCTAAATTTTAAAATCCTCATTTACAATAGCAAACTGCGGTATTAAAATTTCTTACGCCTTGAACTTTACTATTTTTAGAACTCCCCATAAGGATAACTGTGAATTATTTGTTTTTTTCAACCCAAATAGGACTTGACCATGCTAACTCATTGTTTTTCTGACTTACTCTTATGTAGTAATACAGTACACTTTTTTCTTTTTTATAATCTTTATCTATAAATGTTTGTGTAAAAGAGCTTACATTATCATTAATAGCATACTCATGTATTACTTTACTATTTCTTAATACTTCAACTTTATCTAATACCGATTGACTTTCAATACTAAAGTTAAGCTCTGGTGCTTTATCTGTTTTTACACTTTCGCCAACCGTAGCCCCATTAATTCTAACATCCATAAATATTTTGTCACCTGTTGTAGCGAAAGTGCGTCTGTTTTTTAATGCCTCTAAAATTCCTGCGCGGCTAACTTCTTTTACCCAAAGTGCAGCAAGTCCTATTCCCATACTATTATGATCGCCACTGGCAATAAATCCCATCTTATACTTTTTATCTCTTAAGGCATAATCTACAAAAGTACGTTTGTAGTGGGTAACATTGTGGCGTGACAAGTTTTTTTCGCGTGGACAAGCCGGGTGTTCTGAATTTCCTCGGCATTGAAATATTTCTACTGCTGTTACATATTCAGGATTGTGTACGCTCCAATCAATATAATGCACATCATCAGCCGTGTGATGAGGTATAGTAACACACTCTATATTTTTTTCTGTTAACAATTGCCATAAGTTAAGCGACATTTTAGTTTCCTGATTATGAGGCGAGTATATTTCGTACTTATTACGAATATATTTTTTAGCATCCTCAGTGCTTTTAAAAATAATATTATAATGTCCGACACCGTATTGAATGCTGTCTAAAGTCCGATCAGGTTGTAAGGTCCACTCAATTCCGGGAATAGCAACAAACTCATCCGATTCATTATAAAAATCTGCCATTCTTAGATTTCTTCTCCAGTGTATTTCACTTGTGCTGGCTGCATGGTCAGTTAATCCAACAAAGTCATATCCTTCAGAATACATGCCAAATCTATAATCATCATGTTTTGAACCATCGTTGCCGGCAGGCCAGCAATTTGAACTATTTGTATGTTCATGAAGATTTCCGTAAAGTAAATAATAAGTTTCACTATTTATGGTTATTTGTTTTCTTGCAAGCTTTGGGTGTCCACTAAAGGTACTTATTGTCTTTAGATCTGGCATAAATTCTTTAACCTTTGTTTCTGTAAATTCAATGGGTTTGTAAACTTCCGACAAAGCTTTCGTCTTAAATTCAATTAAATTCAATTGGGTTCTTCGGGAATTAGTTTTTTCTTCACTATTTTGATTGTCTTTTATTTTAATTACTTGCTCATTAAAGGCTGCCAACCAAAAATTATTGTTTTTATTAAATACAATAGCTGGTTGTATTTTAAAACCTTTCATTTTTGTTTCATAAATGGTAACTGGTTCTTGCCAGCCTTTGTTTGCATCCAGCCACGAAAGCCTATATTTCCATCCTCCATAAGTAGTGAAGTCACTTCCACAGTATGTTGCCAAATACAAATTTTCCTTAGTGTCTTTTATAAATGTTGGGTTTTGATCGTTTTTACCTTTAAATAGCCATTTAGAACTATCTTTTACTTCAACAACTTTACCATCCTGATAAGAAAGTATCGCACAACACCTATCGCCTGTGTAATTATCTCCATCTTCCATGCGTGTGGTGTTTCTGTTGTTTTCAAAGCTGATCCATAGATTATTCCACTTATCAAATGCTAATGCCGGATAAGAATTTATATTAACTCTATTTTCGTGTCCTCCTCCTATGGCTATTGGTACTTTCTTTTTTATTGAAAGTGAGTTTCGGTCAATTATTGCCAATTCAATATTCTGATGAAAACCTTTAGTATATCCATAGGCTATGTACAGATTCCCTTCTTTTGATTCTGCCATAGCAGGCGAAAAACAGCTACCCTCTTGTTTATTTATTGCAATTGGCTCAGACCATTTACTATTTTCATATTTACTGATACGTATGGTAAATATTCCGTTATGTAGGTTTTCCCATGCAACCCAGTTGCGATTTTTATTTGGTGCTATTAGTACCGGATTTATTGAGTGCCCGGCTACAGTTACAAAAGAATGTGGTTCACTAAACCCATCACTTTCAAATAAAGCTACATTTATACTCCAATCTTCTTTTTGAGTCCATGCTATTACAGGTTTACCTCCGCTTGCACATGTTGCTACCGGAGCTTCGAATTGACCTTTTGACTGGGTCACATTCATCATTTCTTCCCACTTATCCGATTCATACTTAAATGCAGAAATAAACTCTGTTTCATCAGGAAATTCATTTCGTTTTAATGTGAAAAGCCAAATATTACCTTTTCTATCAGTTACTAATGATGGACTTTCTTCTTGTTTATCAGTGAAACTTGTAAGGCTAATACTATTCTTTAAATATGTTGTTTCATTTTTAGAAGAACATTTTACTAATAGCAGAGTAAAAATTGCAATTAGAGAAATCATGGTAGTTCTTGTAAATAATCTATTTTTCATTATTTATTATTGATTGTGAAATTAGAATGTACAAACTTGCATTCAACGGAAAATTGTATAAGTTTTGCAGATTGCGTAGCACTTTCCTATCTAGTTACAAGAAATTTGAATTGGCTATAATCCTTTAATTTACTAATGTTTCGGCTATTATTTTTATGTATTGTTTTCTTAGATACACTAATTAAATACAAGCCAGCTAATTCAGTAATAATATCATAAATTTTATCTTTATTAATTTATTAAAAGATGTAAAGATGGATAAAAAAAAGAATTAACTGATAAAGAATCGTATGAAATATTAGACAGAAATTACCTAATCATCGGAAAACAAACCGGAGATTCTGCCTCTCTACAAAATCCCCGCTGGCTTGTGTTTAGTTCAATCCTGATGAAAAATCGGGACTGAGCCTGACACGGTAGTTTCAGCCGCTTTTATATTCATAGGTGTTAACGCCTATTATTTTCATTTCTAAGCTTATCAATTATTTTGGCATCAATCCAATAGATATCAGGATGACCGTTTTGGGGACTACACTGATCTGAGTAATATGAAACATAATCTTTGTATGTAACAGGGGTATTAGTTGGAACCTTAAGAGTCTTTTTCCATGAACTGAAAAACAAATATTTACCATCAGGAGAAACAACCGGGCTATATTCCGTTCCGCTTGAATTAACCTCTTTCCCCATAAATATAGGCGTATCCCAAACATTATTCTTCTTGAAACTAATATATAGTCCGGTACCTTCTTTTCGTCCCTGACAGTCGAAAATTAAATAATCTCCTTTAGCAGAGACAAATACGTCTCCTTCAGAAAAATCATTAATATCTCCTTCAAGTTTTTGAGCAGCTTGAAATTTATTATCAATGAATTCAGACTTATAAATATCAGCTCCACCACTTGCATTATTTCTTCCGGACGAGAAGTATAAAGTCCCATCGTTTGTTATTGAAGAATAAAATTCATTTTGTTCAGAATTGATATCTAAAATTTCCGGTTCTCCCCATTCATCATTCACTTTTACAACTCTCCAAATGTCAAAATTGCTATTTGCTTTTTGGCTTTTATCAACTGGTCTGTTCGACGCAAAAAACATGCTTTTACCATCCTGAGAAATGCAGGGATCTACATCCATATATTGACCTCCTGAGAAAGAAACAACTTCTGCTTCGGTCCACTGATTATTTTGATATTTCCTACATGCAATAGAAACCGGACCTTCAAGGATTCTAACAGAATAATAAAATTCTTTGTAATCATGTGAGTAAATGGAATTAAGCTCAAACATACCTGTAGAGATAATGCCCGGAGCAAATAATTTGGCTTGAAGTCCGGGTTCCTCCTGTCCGAAGTATCTTCCGCTTAGTAATTTGGATGTGTCATTCGCATTACTGCTTTGCCCAAAAATGCTACTTAATGATAATAATAAAACGATATTCAGAACAATAATTTTTTTCATAATACTCTTTATATATTTTATACTAATTCCTTATAGCTAAGAAAATGAAAATTACTGAGTAGGGTTTGGTGGTTTTTATATGTATTATTTTTTTTTGGTGTTAGTAGATGGCATTTTTACTAGCCTAAAATTCGTTGTACAAATCCTTATTTTCTTCAAATATATTGTACAAAAAGTCTCTGAAATAGCTTTGTTCACTTAAATAGTCAACCATAAAATCTGGAACATTTCCATGAGCTAAATATGGGTGAATAGACACCCCATGCTTGCTCATATATTTATAATCTTCAATTGAATAATGAATATATAATTCACGAATTAGACCTGTAGGCTTAATGTCGTATTTAAAACATTGACCATCTTCTATTATATTTTTTTGATATTCTTGCCATGTCATACCTCCCCAACCTTTTTCAAATCTGAGTTTTTTATCATTAGTTGTCATAACTTCTACTGTTTTAAATGCAATACCGCAAATTGTATTATCCCAAGTAGAAACTAAGTCATAGAAATAATTATGATTGTCATGAACCTCCTGTGCCTTGTTGAGAAGTTCGGGTATTATATGACTTAAATTTACATCTTCATCATTTATATCTTCTAATTGATATGGTTCAATCTTTCGTTTTGAAATAAGGTAATTATCCCTACCAACCTTAAATGGATTTAAGCCAGCCACAATAATAGCATTTTGCAAAAATGGTAATTCTGGATAATTCTGTGATGTAAAAACAAAACCGTGTATCTTTTTAGCTTCCATAATTTGAGCCGCATATGAAGAAATTCTATTCATCCTCTTAATCATGTATTCATCAGGGTCCTCTTTTATTTGAGGATTCCAGTCTTCATTTTCTTCCCATGTAACTTTAAATACTTCAAAATTCTTTTGCGAGAATGCTGTCTCAGATATATTAATTATGTCCTCAATTGTGGGAATCCAAGGTTTTAGCCTTATTGTAGAGACATCATTTTCATCATATGTTGGGATATAAGCAAATACAGGTTTTGCATCAAAAAGGAAACTATAAATTGATGCTTCCCTTACTATTCTCTCTTCCATTGGAGAAATTAATACGAAATGAATATCATCATTTGTCATAGTTGGAAAAACTGCCTGTATATGAGACGCGTACCCAAACAACTCTGTAAAAGCCTGCCTTTCTGTCTGCCTACTCTTTTTAATTTCAATTATTGACAACCCTGATACTCCATCAATAGTTCCTAATAAATCAGCGCGGATAGTACTATCTCCATCTTTTTTCAATGGAACTTCACAACCTATTAAGTTTAAACCAAATAGTCTATCATATAAACTCTTGTATCTATCAATAATTTCATTGAATAAAACTCTTTCAGGAGTTCTGGTTAGAATAGTTTCTTCAGTATCATCAAATGTAATTTTTTCTGGAAATTTGACATGTTCAATAAGTTCATACCATATGTCTCGATTCTCCCATAGGTATGTTTGTATTTGATGTTCTGTCATAGTACGATTGTATTTTGTTTGCTGCTAACTAACTAATATCCACACCATATTGCCACATATTTGAAATATCCCCAATAAACAAATCATATTCAGTTTGTTTAAAATCAAATATTTGAATATTTCGTTTCATAACAGTCAGTTGCATATATTTGTTTAAGCTATTTCCAAGTGGGAATCTGTATCAAAATCAATTGTCATTTTTACTTTTGCTTTTAATGCATTAAAAACTTTCATGATTGTCGATAATCTAACATCTTTCGTATTGTTTTCAATTTTAGAAATCTGTGATTTTTGAACCCCAACAAGTTCTCCTAATTGTTCTTGAGTTAGGTGTTTTCCTTTCCTTGCTTTTTTAAGCATATCTCCAAGGATATCTAATTTAAGTTCAAATTCAAATTGTACTCTATCTGGCGAACCTTTTTCTCCAATATATTTATTTGTCAATTCTTCTAATGTGTACTTTTTCATTTTATTATCCTAATTTTTTCTTTAAAATATTGTTCCCTAATCTTTTCAGCTTTTTCAATCTCTGACTTTGGTGTTTTTTGAGTCTTTTTAATAAATCCATGAGTTGCAACAACAAGGGTTTCTGTCTTTTCTGTTTTGTCCCAAAATGCAAAAAGTCGGATTTGCTTAGTCAGGAATTTCGTCCTGTATTCCAAAATATTCTCATTCAGTTTTTTAAATAGTTAAGGATCAGTAACATTTCTTGATTTCCAAACATTATATAAAACCTTTTTTCTTGTTTTATCGTCAAGAGTATCGAGAAATTCTTTTGCCCAATCTAAAAATATTATTGCATACTTTAGCATTCTATCATTTTTTTTCAAAGATAAGTAATATTTCCCTATTGGGAAACTTTATTTTGAGCAGAAAATATTTTTACAATTTTGTGTAATCAACTAATATCCACACCATATCGCCAATTATTTGACAATCCCAAATACACAAATCATATCAAGTTTGTTTAAAATCAAATATTTGAATATTTCGTATCATATAAGTCAGTTGCATATATCTATTTTTTGCGAATTTATTAAAAACTGTAGAATTTGAATGTTTGATAAATCTTATCTATATTTATTTCAGAATTTCTATTCCGAGAACTGTACATGCAAAACGAAGCAATTTTTTGCAATCGCCCGGGCAAATTAGGTGATGATTGCCAAGGGGGCTGTTTTGCAGCAAATTAACTTCATTTTGTGTAAGTTTAACTTCAATCTGGGTACGGCAAGCTGCATCGGATTTTGGCCGGCCTATTATCTTTGCTGTTGTAATAAACGCTTTACTCAGCTTTCTGTCGAAACGAAAGATAGTAATCAAATCGTCCTTAAAATTTCCCTGAATAGCTGTGCCTAAGCCTGTTTCAAAATGTGATTTTACAGAAAAGTCTGAAACTAAATCCGGAGCAATTGTACAATGCGAAAACACGCAAACTTCATCAGAAACCTTATTAGTATTGGCAATCCAGGGAATTATATCACTCAGCTCTTTACAAAGCATCATTCCTGCAATTGCTGTAAGGTCGCCTTCGCAACCTGCAGGAATTCCATCATTATTGAATTTTGCCAGCGGCAAACATGCGGTAACTTTATCTTTCATCACCATAGGAAAACACTCCACAGTGATTGCATCCAGATTCCTTTTTTTAATGATAGCTGTTAACAAACCACTTACTTTTCCTGTTTCAGTAAGGTCAATATCTGACTTGCCTGAAAATGTATCAAAAAATGAATCTGAAGCTTTGAACTTAGAAAAATGCTCTGTTTCGCTCCATGGTATTACACTAAGCTCAATTCCTAATTTTTCGGAAAGTCTGCCAGCAGAAATATTGGAAGCAACAAGCCAATCAGAAATCTGGCCTATCAAACCCAGCTTTTGCCCTTTCAGCTTTTTCAATGCTTTTTTTACTGTAAAGAAATCCTTAAGAATTGATTTAGTAAAGGCATCCTCTTCGTCTAAAAGCATGGAAGGGATATTTATCTCGTTCAGCAATGCCTTGACTTCGCTTGCTGAAGCATATGAATTGTTGTGCTGCGAACCAATCAGTAGATAGAAATGTCCGGTGGAAACTTGTTTCAAAGCGAGGCGCTCAGTACCACCTGTGAGGAAAAAAAGTACATCAGGGCTGTTTTCGGTGAACAAAAAGTTTTCGGGGGCTATTAGTTTTTCAATTCGTCTGCCGGCACTTTCAAGTAGAGCTGCCGGTGAAGCATGAACTGCAAGACGCTTAATTTTTAGTTTTGTCATAAATGTTGAGTTTTAAGTCCTAATATGTCAGGCGTTCTTTATTTTGTCTTCTTTATTTTACTTATCAGGTATTTTAAATTAAAAATCATGGATAAAACAAAGATTAGAATGATTGCAAAAACGAGAAAACGATTATTATTTAGGAAAAAATAATTGATTATGAAAGTCGAAAATCCAATCAGCATAAAACTCTGGCCGATAATTAATAATAAATTGTCTTTTTTCATTTTAATTGTTCTTATTTAAGGTTTAGGTATTTTGTTTTCTTGAAATAGCTCAATCTATATTATTCATACTCAATTTATTATTAAATCAGACATCTTCGGGTTTTAGTGCAAATTTAGTGATTTGTTTTTTTAATACTTTTTTTAGTTCGACATATTTTGAAATGTAAATATGAGAAAAATATTTAATAAGCAATTATAAGAAATATTTGAAAGTTAAGCATAAGTCAGCAGTTTCTTGCTGCGTTTGTTTCCTTTGGTAGGGTGGGTGTTTTATTGTTTTAGCGATGATATTAATATCTTTTCTTTTTTGAGCTGGTCTCCGGAAATCTTTAATTCAATATCTCCCGCTTGGATAGATGACTGAATCAAAACAACCAATTTGCCATTAAATGCTTTCATAGTAGGTTTATGAAAAATCTCCAAAGAAGTGGCATCACCATTACAAGATGCCCGGAATTTGCCATTTCCTTTTACTTCAAAATACAATCTGTTGGAAGCTTTTGGGCAAGGATTTCCATTTTTATCAACAATAGTGGCAGTTACATAACTCAAATCCTTGCCATTGGCTTTAATCGACAGTCTGTCAGCTTCAAGTTTAATATGATGTGGTTTGCCGGCAGTTACAACTGTTTTTTCTGCAACTACTTCCCCCTGATCATTGTGTGCAACCACTTTTAATGTTCCCGGCTCATAATTTACATCCATCCACATCAACCTATATCGGTTTAACTTAGACTTATCACTTTTTTTTTGGATGCCCCAGCTTTTACCATTAATAAATAATTCGGCACTATTATAATTTGTATAAACAAAAACGGGAATAGTATCACCATCGCGTCCTTCCCAATTCCAATGTGGAAGAATGTGCAAGGTTTCATCTGTAGTATTCCAACGACTGCGATACAAGTAGTACCTGTCTTTTGGTAGTCCAGCGAGATCACATATTCCAAAATAGGAACTACGGGTAGGCCAGTAAATAATATATGGTGTAGGTTCTCCCAGATAATCGAAGCCAGTCCATACAAATTCGCCAATTACCCAAGGTTTATCATCCTGCAGAATAAAATCATCTTCAGGAATATTTGACCAATTACAATATTCAAGATCATATGAAGAACATTGTAAATCAGGGTAGGTTTTCCCGGACTCATTTACAACAGGAAATTTGTAAACACCTCTTGAACTTACAGTTGACGCTGTTTCAGAACCTAAAAGAATACCTTGGGGAAATTTCTCATATGCTTCCTCATACAAGTGTGAGCGATAATTTAATCCCGGAACATCTAAAATAGCTCCAAAGCCATTTTCCAAAACCGCCTTAACCTGATCCATTCCAACGGTAACCGGCCTTGTTGGATCTTCTCTGTGAAAAACATCCTGAAGCCATTTTAATCTTTTCACTCCTTCGTTGCCCCATTGGTCCGGAACCTCATTTCCTGCACTCCACATAACAATGCAAGGATGATTGCGTGTTGTACGAACTAAATTCACAAGGTCTTTTTCAGCCCAATCATCGAAATACAAACTGTAGCCGTTTTTCACCTTAGGTATTTTCCACTCGTCAAAACTTTCCGCCAGAAACAGAAAGCCCATTTCGTCGCACAACTCTAACTGTTCAATGGAAGGCATATTGTGAGATGAACGTATAGCATTGCAGCCCAAATCTTTCAGAATGGTCAATTGTCGTTTTAGTGCCGCTCTATTAACAGCCGTACCAATAGGCCCCAAATCGTGATGCAAACAAACTCCCTTGAATTTTGTTTTTTGTCCGTTAAGCTCAAAGCCATTTGTTGCTGTGTATTTGATTTCACGTATTCCGAAACGCACAAGCTCAGTATCTTTTAAAACATCGCCTTGATAGAGTTTTATTTCAGCAGTATATAAATATGGACTTTCCAGGCTCCAAAGCTTTGGGTTTTTAACTGCAATATTTTGTTCTATTTCGTCGGCAAATCTTTGGTCTGCTATGTTTTCGGCCACTATATTCCCATCTTCATCTCTAATAAAGGTGGTGATACTGACATTCTCGCCTTGTAGCTGAGTGCAGATATTTATTTTAGCAAGATCTTCAGAAATGAATGGGGTTGTGATAAAATGCCCCCAATGTTTGAAACAAACTTTGTTTTTAACAATTACTCTCACCTTACGATACAATCCGGCGCCAGGATACCATCGAGAAGAAAATGCCTGGTTTTCTAGGCGGACGGCAATTACATTCTGCATTCCCTCATGTATGTAATCAGAAATGTTGAAATAAAAGTAGCTGTAGCCATAAGGTCTGTTGCCCACTTTTTTACCATTCACAAATACTTCAGCATTGCTCATGGCTCCGTCAAAGGTAAGTAAAGCTTGTTTTGCATTGTTAAAATCAGGCAGGCTTAGGTTAGTGCGATACCAACCCACGCCAACGAAAGGTAAAGCTCCGGTTCTACCGGTTTTTTCTAAGCTTACTTTTTCGCCGTTTTGTTCTATTTCAACTATTTGTTTGTCTATCTCCTTGTCGAAAGGTCCGTAAATAGCCCAATCGTGGGGTATCGTAACTGATTCCCATTCAGTATCATCAAAATCAGTTTGCGAGGCATATACATTGTCTCCCTTATAAAATTTCCATAAATCAAGCTCTTTTACTTCTGTCTGAGCATAAGTATTTGAACAATAAACCAATAAGATCAGAAGGAAAATTTTACTAAGTTTCATGACATATCTATTTCATTGAATTTTTCGATATTCTCTTTTTTAATCTTGAAAAATCTCAATCTAAATTATTCATAATCAATATTTAATTAAATCCGAAATCTTCGGGTTTGAGAGCAAATTTAGTAATTTGTTTTTTAAAGAAACTTCTAAAAATGCAAATTTCTTCGTTGTTTCAAAATTTCAAAATCCTCATTTACAAAAGTAAACTGCGGTTTCAAAATTTCTTACCCCTTGAACTTTACTATTTTTAAAGATCCCTTTAATTCTTTTAGCAAGTCTGAGTTTTCTAACAGTAGCTCTTACTTGAAGCAGTGGGTGAGCCAAAAGTAAGATTTAATGGAACTAAGACAAAGAAGTTTTTTTCGATACTTATTTTGCTTAATTAATTACTATGTACGAGAACCGTTCACTTATAAGTGTTCATTTTTCAAATAGATCAATTCCCTGTTCAACAAACTTAATGACTTTATAAAAAGGTAATTCGTAATTTGAATCCTCTCTTACTGCATTAATATAATCATAAACTACTGCTCTTGTATTAAGCTCAATTTGATTTAGTCCTTCTTGCAGTATCATTGAAGCAACTATATATGTATTTGTCATCAGTTTATCATGATTAAAATCGATATATGGATTCGGTTCCACCTTTGTAATTCTATAATACTCCTCATCTCCATCTTCAAACATTGGATGAACTCTCATTGAGGCATAATCATATGCAAGCTTATATAAAAAATTTAACCCGTCTATCTTTAGTTCATTTTTGGGATTGGGCTTCCTGTAATTATTTGACCGCTTTTTAGCATCAAAATAAGCCTTAGATTGATCCTTCGTAAACTTAAACCTTGGATCTTTTTTTATATCCTTGAATAATTCTTCTGATTTGGCGTTTTGCAGATACTCATATCCTTAAATCATAGACCATTCTTTGAAGTCCTCATATAATTCATTTCTTGATAAGTAAATTAACTGAATGTATCTGTCTAATAAACAGCGGAATATCATCCAAGCTTCATTATAAAGCTTTTGCTTATTTGTTAATTCAATTGAATTTTGGCAATTGAGTTTCTTATATATATATCTTTGTTCCCACTTATCTTACTGCCAATTTGGTACAAGATAGTGGTTGTGAATATTCTAAAAGATTCAGGTCTACTAATCATCTATTTTTCAATTCATTACTTACAACATAAGTCTATGTTCTATTGTACTTGTTCTACCAAATAGGTGGTATAAACACAATTGCTTATATATTTCTTTATATCTATATATTTAGTTCAATCCCGATTTTCTTAAGGACTATGCCCGGCTTAATTGTTTCTCGCTGCTTTAATATTCTTACTTGCTCTGCACAGTTTCACTTCATTGATTTCAAAATCTCCTTATAATGGAAAATTTTAGTTCCCTTTGCATCAGCTTTTGAAGCTTCTATCATTGATTTTGCAACATCATGAGCTCTAATAGGTTTCATTTTTGTCGGCAGTAAAAATGATAATGGTTTCATAAGTAATGTAGCAATAATTTCTCCAAATCTGAATTCTTGTCTTTTTCCCAATAATAGTGATGGTCGAAAAATAGAAAGTGATGGAATATTTAAGCCGGATATAGTATCTTCAACTTCCCCTTTTAGTTTGGTGTAAAAATTATTACTTTTACTATTTGCCCCATAAGATGATACAAGTATAAATTGCTCACAACCAGTTTCTAAACTTAATTTGGCAGCGGTTACAGGAATATAGTAATCTATTTTACGATATTCGTTTTTATCACCTTTAGTTTTTTTATTAGTAGTACCAACAGCACAAAAGACTACGCTGCTACCACTTATTTTTGACTGAAAGGATTCCTCGTCGCTAAAATCAATTATTGACACTTTTACTTTTGGGTTATCAATTTTTACAGCTCTTCTTACTATGATTTTAATTTCAGAAAATGCAGAATCATTTTGCAATAAATCTAATAATTGACTTCCTATTAGTCCTGTTGCTCCAATTATTGTTGCTGTTCTATTTATCATTTTAGCACCAAACTTTAAATTTATTTCTATGTTGATTTATGTTCATAACTGTCAATTTAACTGCCACTTAACCAATGACATTTATACATTGTGTGCTACCGGAGATAATTTTCAGCTCCGTTTTCGCGAAAATGAACGGCGGTGCTTTTGACGTTTTTTACTTTTTGCACTATTAGTTGAGTTTGCCGGAGAGTCTTGTTGTGCTTTCGCTTGATTTTTAGAATTCTCTTCAATATTATCAATAATAAATGGATGTTCCTCTACCTCAGGGATTTCTTGATTAATCAATTTCTGGATGTCGCGCAAGTATGCTTTTTCTTCGCTATCGCAAAATGAGAGTGCAATTCCACTGGCACTTGCTCTGCCTGTCCTACCTATACGGTGAACATATGTTTCCGGAATGTTTGGTAAATCGTAATTAATAACATGCGACAATTCTTCGATGTCGATGCCGCGTGCCGCAATGTCTGTTGCAACCAAAACATTGGTTATTCCACTTTTGAAATTGCCCAAAGCTCGTTGTCGTGCTCCTTGAGATTTATTTCCATGAATGGCACAAGCAGCAATGTCTGCTTTTCCAAGAAACTTGACGATTTTATCTGCACCGTATTTTGTTCTCGAAAAAATCAGTGTAGAATCGAATTGTTCAGTTTTTAGCAAATGCACTAATAACTTGGTTTTAGCTTTCTTTTCCACAAAATAAATCGATTGTTCAACTTTTTCGGCAGTTGCCTGTTCCGGCTTAATAACTACTTTGTCCGGATTGCCAAGAATTTTGCGTGATAAGCTCACAATGTCGGGTGGCATAGTAGCCGAAAAAAACAAGGACTGTCGTTTATGTGGCAATTTGGCAATAATCTTACGAATGTCGTGAATAAAACCCATATCAAGCATTCTGTCTGCTTCATCAAGAACGAAATATTCTATATCTTTTAATGTGAAAAATCCTTGTTCCATCAAGTCGAGCAATCGCCCGGGTGTGGCTACAAGAACATCAATGCCTTTTCGGAGAGCATCAGTTTGTTGGGATTGTTTTACACCACCGAAAATAACTGTATTTTTAATCCTTGTGTATTTCCCATAAACCGTAAAACTATCGGCAATCTGAATTGCTAATTCTCGTGTGGGAGTAACAATAAGTGCTCTGATTTTGCGCTGACCATGGTTTCGTTGCTTATTTAGATGAAGGTGTTGCAGGATTGGAATTGCAAAAGCTGCTGTTTTGCCTGTGCCTGTTTGAGCACAAGCAAGCAAATCTTTTCCTTGCAGCAATATTGGAATAGATTTTTCTTGAATTGGTGTAGGATTTGTATAACCTTCATCGCTGAGTGCTTTCAGGATAGGTTCAATAATTCCTAGAACTTTAAATATCATGTAATAATTATAAAAAGCGACAAAGTTAGAAAGATTTTTGGATATTGAAATATTCAGCTTTGAGACTAATTATTAATGTAGAATCTACATCTCATTTAAAAAACAGATGTATTATATTTATTCATAGCCGGTTAAAAATAATTTAACGATCAAATAGCAATCTCATGCCAAATTTAGATTCGTCTAAAATACCATTTTCATGAGCCAAATGACCGTTTACGAAAGTATGTGTAACTTTCGATTGAAATTCTTGATTTTCAAAAGGTGACCATTTACATTTATAAAGAATATTGTCTTTCGTAACTTTCCATTTTTTGTTTAAATCGACAATTGCAATATCTGCCCAATATCCTTCCCTGATATATCCTCGTTTTTCGATTTGAAAAATTTCGGCTGGGGTATGACACATTTTTTCAACTATTTTTTCCAGCGAAATTTGCTTTTTGTGAAACATCTCAAGCATAGCAACCAAAGTATGCTGAACTAATGGACCTCCTGAAGGAGCTTTAAAATAGGAATTGTTTTTTTCGGATATAGTATGCGGGGCATGGTCGCTGGCAATTACATCAATTTTATTTTCGAGAACAGCTTTCAGCAAAGTATTTTTATCATTTTCGGTTTTTATGGCAGGATTCCACTTTATTCTTGAACCGAATTTTTCATAATCATTATCGTCGAACCACAAATGATGAACGCAAACTTCCGCTGTTATTCTTTTATTTTTTGCTAAAGTTTGGTTTTCGAACAGCTCTGTTTCTTTGGCTGTAGAAAGGTGCAAAACGTGCAAACGGGTGTTAAACTTTTTAGAAAGCTCAACTGCAAAAGATGATGAAGTATAGCAAGCCTCAGAACTTCTAATTTTCGGATGAAAAGCAATTGGCAAATTCTCTCCATATTTTTCTCTGAATAATGCAGTATTTTTCTTAATTGTAGCTTCGTCCTCGCAATGTGTGGCTATCAGAAGTTTTGCTTTTGCAAAAATCTCAGCCAAAACTTGTTTGTCATCAACCAACATATTTCCGGTAGATGAGCCCATGAAAATTTTTATGCCACAAACATTTCTTGGATTTGTTTTCAGAAGTTCATCAATATTTTGGTTTGTTGCACCTATATAAAACGAGTAATTTGCAATGGATTTTTTCGACGCAAGTTCATATTTTTCTTCAAGTAGTTTTTGAGTTGTGGTTTGAGGAATTGTGTTTGGCATTTCCATGAAAGAGGTAATTCCTCCGGCAACAGCTGCTCTTGATTCTGTTTGAATCTCAGCTTTTTCTGTGAGCCCTGGTTCGCGAAAATGAACCTGATCATCTATTACACCTGGCAAAATATATTTTCCTTTTGCATCAACAATTTTGCAATCATTAAAATCATTGGCTGAAATTTCAGTTCTGAAAATTTGGGAGATTTTCGATTCTTCAATTAGAATGCTTCCCCGAAAAACTTCGGCTTCATTTACAATATTTCCGTTTAATATTAGAGTTTTCATTTTTTTGAATTTGCTAAGTAGTCGCCCCACTTTAAGAACTTTAAATTAAACTCTTTCATATTTTGTGAAGAAGCTACGAATCTTCATTTTAATAACACCCCAAATAGCTTCGTTAAAAATACCTCCGCTCATTTTCGATGCTCCTTCTTTTCTATCTGTGAAAACTATTGGAACTTCAATAATATTAAAGCCGTATTTCCAAGCTGTAAATTTCATCTCAATCTGAAAAGCGTATCCTTTTAATCTGATTTTATCTATATCGATAGTTTCAAGCACTTTACGAGAATAGCATTTAAAACCTGCAGTCGTATCGCGAATTTTCATCCCAGTAATTTTTCTAACATACATCGATGCGAAAAATGACAGCAATACTCGTCCCATTGGCCAATTCACTACATTAACTCCAGATTTGTATCGTGAACCTATAGACATATCTCCACCCTCTTTTATGCAGGCATCATATAATTGTATTAGGTCGTCGGGATTGTGCGAAAAGTCGCAGTCCATTTCAAAAATGTAGTCGTATTGTTTTTCAATTGCCCATTTAAAACCGGAAATATAAGCAGTTCCCAATCCAAGTTTTCCTTTTCTTTCGAGAATAAAAAGTCTGTTTTCGTATTCTGGTTGAAGTTTTTTTACGATTGCTCCAGTTCCGTCCGGCGAATTATCTTCCACAATTAGCAAATCGTATTCTTTCTCTAAGGAAAAAACTTTCCTTATCATTTTATCAATATTCTCTTTCTCGTTGTATGTTGGGATAATAACAATGCTATCTGACACTTCTTAATTATTTTTTTGGTTAATAACAATAATAAAACTCATTTTTCTTCAATCTATTATTTCAAATAATTCCGCTAAAATACAATTATGAACCTGAATAAAAAAACTAAAAAAAATAATGAAAATTAAATTTGGAAAGTAGAAAATACTATTTACTTTTGCACCGCCGAAAAAATTCGGGGTGTAGCGTAGCCCGGTTAGCGCGCCTGCTTTGGGAGCAGGAGGTCGCAGGTTCGAATCCTGCCACCCCGACAAACCGTAACTAATGTAAATTGGTTGCGGTTTTTTTGTATGGGCTAGCAAGGAATATTTTTTGCGATTGAACTTCATGTAATTTTATTATTTCCTTTTGTTAAGGCAAAAAAAATCCCGAAAGATTTGAACTTTCGGGATGTCTGATTTGAAATTTCTAACAGAAATAATTACTTTCCAGAAAGATTAGCTTTACGTTTTTCTAAAAATGCTGTTGTTCCTTCTTTAAAATCTTCTGCTGCAAAACAATCGCCAAAACTTTTGCTTCTGTTTCAAATCCGCATACTTTTTTGTCGTAATAAGAATTTACACATTTAATTACTCCGACAACTGCTAAGGGCGATTTTTTCATTATTATTTTTAGTAATTCTTTGGCTTTTGTTTTAAATAATACCGTTTTTCTTTAAGAGTGTATGTATCTCTTTTTCGGAAATACTGTCTTTTTCATTCTTATCGTACATTTTCAAAAGCGTAATTTTGTGAGTATCAATTTTAGCTAAAATTGTATTGTAAGATAATACTTTTGCTCCACCTTTTTTTTCTTTTCCTTTCGATTTTATTGCAATTCGAATTTTACGGATGCCCTTACACAAATTTTGTCCAATATCTGGATTTTCTAATAAATCAGATTTCAAATTGATTAAATCAGATGTTAGTGAATTGTAGCGTTTTTACAAACGTTTATAATCCTTTTCAAAATCACTTGATAGTTTAATCTCTATTTTCATCTAATAATTCCGTCAAGGTTTTTAATTCTTTTTTATTATCCTCAGCTTCTTTTACTTCAATTAAAGCTCGTTTAACTCCTTCAACTATTCCTACAGCCGTATCTTCATAATCTATAGCTTGTTGTATTTTTTCTGTATTTGTTTCAGGTTTGGGCATTATTATTTCAGTTTTCAACATTAGTCGTTTTGCCAATTCATTAAGCAGATTGAGTTCGTCTATATTGTTGCTATGTATTTGTAATGTTCCCATAATTATTTATTTTGAACAAAAATAATAGAAATGTTTGGTATTGTAGAATTGACTTGAAAGCCTAATGTGTAGCATTTCAGAAAAAATAATAAAACAAAAACATCCCGAAAATACAAAACTTTCGGGACTTTCAAGAAAATATGTTTTAAGGAAATAATTACTTTCCAGGAAAATTAGCTTTACGTTTTTCTAAAAATGCTGTTGTTCCTTCTTTAAAATCTTCGGTGGCAAAACAATCGCCAAAAACTTTTGCTTCTGTTTCAAAGCCGCATTCTTTTTTGTTGTAATAAGCGTTTACACATTTAATTACTCCTGCAACTGCAACTGGCGATTTTTTCATTATTTTCTTTAATAATTCTTTGGCTTTCGGTAGAAGTTCTTCTTGTAGAACAACATAATTTATTAGGCCCAAATCTTTGGCTTCGGCTGCTCCAATCATGCCGGCAGTCATCAAAAGTTCAATTGCTTTCGTTTTGCCAATATATCGGGCAAGTCGTTGCGTTCCGGCATATCCGGGAGTAACGCCGAGATTAACTTCCGGTTGTCCTAATTTAGCATTTTCTGAGGCAATTCTCAAATGACACGAAAGTGCAAGTTCGTTGCCACCTCCTAATGCAAATCCATTTATTGCAGCAATAACAGGTTTAGGAGAATCTTCAATTATCTGAAATATTCTCATTCCGTTGCTGCTAAGTTCTGTGCCTTGTTCGTCAGTGAAATTGGCAAATTCTTTGATGTCGGCTCCTGCAATAAATGCTTTTTCGCCGGCTCCGGTAAATATTATTGCTTTGACTTTTTCGTTAGAAATTGCTAGATTCATAGCAGTTTCAATTTCTGCAAAAGTTTTTTTGTTTAGGGCATTTAGGAATTTCGGACGATTAATTGTTATTGTTAAAATTCCTTCTTCAATGTTTTCGAGAATGTTTTCGTAATTCATAGGTTTTAATTTTAAATTATAAATTTCAAAATATAATAATCAATCTTTCTGATAAATTTTTGGTTTAATTTCTCCTTTTACAACCATCAATCCGTTTGTGGCAAGCGACTTCATTTCATCTTCACCTGGATAAACATGAACAGCAGCTATTTTATGAACTCTTTCGATAATAAAATTTACGAAAAGTTTGCTAAATGCAATTCCTCCTGTAATAAGAATTGCATCGACATTACCTTTCAGAACAGGTGCCATTGAACCAATAGTTTTTGAAACCTGATAAGCCATTGCTTCGAAATAGAATAAAGCCTCTTCGTCTCCGTCAATAGCCCGCATTTCTATATCGTAAGCACTATTTGTTCCAAGATATGCAGCCAATCCTCCCTCTCCGGTTAGCATTTTTTTTATTTTCTGATGAGAATAGTTTCCGCTGAAACACATTCTTGCTAAGTCTCCTACGGGCAATGTTCCGCTTCGCTCGGGCGAAAATGGACCCTCGCCGTCTAATCCTTGATTTACATCTACAACTTTCCCTTTTTCATGTGCTCCAACTGTAATTCCGCCACCAAGGTGAACAACAATCAGATTTAAATCTTCATATTTTTTTAATATTGACTTAGAGTGGGAGCGGGCAACAGCCTTCTGATTTAAAGCGTGAAAAATTGACTTTCGCCGAAAGGCCGGATGTCCGGTAATTCTGGCAAGGGGCATAAGTTCGTCAACTACCACAGGATCGGCAATATATGCTTTTGCGTTTTTCGTAGATTTTGCAATCTCGTCGGCAATTAATCCTCCTAAATTGCTGGCATGTTCGCCGAGAGGACTATTTTTCAGGTCGTGTCTAAGATTATCATTTATTTCATAAACACCTGATTCGATAGGCTTAACAAGTCCTCCACGTCCTACAATAATATTAATATCAAGTAGGTTTATTTTTTCGTCTTTTAGTTCGTTAAGAATAATGTCTCTACGAAACTCGTACTGGTCTGTGATACTTTCATACTTTTCTAAATCCTCGACAGAATGTTTGATATTCTTAATAAAAGTTGGATTATGATTTTTATAAACTGCAATTTTTGTTGAAGTTGAGCCGGGATTTATCGCAAGTATATTTATATTTTCCATTTTTACAAAAATATAAAGAATCTATTTAAATGAAACTGCAGCAAGTAATATGCTGTTTAGTTTTGCTTCTTCTGAATCTGAGCGCGAAGTGAGCACTATTGGAGCTTTTGCCCCAAGAATTACTGCTGCAATTTTCGCATCGCCAAAAAATGAAAGGGCTTTATAAAGAACATTTCCAGATTCGATATTTGGCATTAGGAGTAAATCTGCATCGCCGGAAACTGGGCTTGAAATTCCTTTTTGGATGGCACTTTCAGAACTTATTGCATTGTCGAAGGCAAGTGGTCCGTCAATTTCGCAATTCAATATTTGATTTCGTTGGGACATTTTCGAAAGTAATGCAGCATCGAGTGAAGCTATCATATTTTCATCAACATTTTCCATAGCGGCAATGGCTGCTACTTTTGGTTTCTCAATACCAAGTTTGTTCATGTAATCAATGGCATTTTTCAGGATAGCTACTTTTGCTTTCAGATCTGGTGCAATATTCATAGCTACATCAGTAAGTCCCAAAAGTTTATGATATTTTTTTATTTCAAAAATAGCAAGATGTGAAAGCAATCCTCCGGTTCTCAGTCCCCATTCTTTGTTTAAAACTCCTTTTAATAAAACGCTGGTATTGACATTTCCTTTCATTAAAATATCTGCTTTTTTTTCGGCAACCAATTTTACAGAAATTTCAACAGCTTTTTGTTTGTCTGCTTCGTCAATTATTTGAATATCTGTCAAACTGTATGAATATTTTTCCGAAAGAGAAATTATTTCGTCTTTTTTGCCAACCAGAACGATTTCGACAATTTCTTTTTTGTAGGCATTATATGCTGCATCTAAGGCATGGTGATCTTGTGCAACAGCTAAGACTAATTTCTTTTTGTCTTTCTGTTTTTCCAGTAATTTATTAAGATCTGATAAAGTTTTAAGCATTTTATAATAAATTACATGTGTTAACTATTTTTTTCTAAGATGGCTACTGTATCTTCGGCAATTACTAATTCTTCGTTTGTTTGAACAACAATAACTGTAACTTTTGAAGATTTTTTGCTGATTACCATATCTTTGCCCCGCAGTCCATTATTAATTTCTTCATCTATTTCGATACCTAAAAACTCTAAATCTTTGCATATTCCAGCTCTGGTGATATCTGCATTTTCGCCAATTCCTCCAGTAAAAACCAAAATATCAACACCGTTCATTGCTGCAATGTAAGAGCCAATATATTTTTTCACTCGATAATCGTACATTTGAAGAGCTAATCGGGCTCTTTCGTCTCCATCAAAAAAGGCATTTTCAATTTCTCTCATATCTGACGAAATTCCAGATATTCCAAGCATACCGCTGTGTTTGTTAATTAAGGTAGAAGTTGCATGGATACCAATTTCTTCTTTGTCCATAATGTATGTCAATACGCCAAGGTCGAGATCGCCTGTACGTGTTCCCATAACTAAACCTTCTACGGGCGTTAGTCCCATTGAGGTATCAACTGATTTGCCATTTTTTACAGCACTTACAGAGGCACCGTTTCCAAGATGACATGTTATCATTTTTTGTGTTGAATAATCTTTGTTTAGCAATTTGCAGGCTAATTTCGATACATATCGGTGGCTTGTTCCATGAAAACCGTATCGTCTTACTCCATATTTTTTGTATAAGGAATATGGAATTGCGTACATGTATGCATGGTCGGGCATAGTTTGATGGAAAGCAGTATCGAAAACGGAAACTTGCCTAACATTTGGGAGAATTTGCTGGATAGCTTCTATTCCTTTCAAATTTGGCGGATTGTGTAATGGAGCAATATCAAAACAGCTTTTTATAATATCAATCACTTCATCGGTAATCAAAACACTTTCATTTACAGCTTCGCCACCATGAACAACTCTATGTCCAACTCCATTAATATCATTTAGGCTATCTATGCATCCATGCTCCTCAGAAATCATTACTCCTAAGATGTATTCTATTCCGGCTTGATGATCAATAATTTCGCCTTCAAGTTTTACTTTTTCTCCGTTTTCAGTTTCATTTTTCAAAAACGAACCTTTGAGACCAATTTTTTCAACAACTCCTTTTGCCAGAACTGTTTTTGTGGTCATTTCGAATAATTGATATTTTATTGATGAACTCCCACAATTTAGTACTAAGATTTTCATTTTTATTTATTTTTATTGTATTTTAAACTTATTTAGATATAAAACTTTATTGAAATTTTTCAAAGAATAGTTTTTAAGAAATTTTATTTCCGTGTTCATCATATTTATAAAAACCAATCAATGTTTTTCTTCCGAGACGGTTTCCTCTAACCAATCTTTTTAATACCGGAGAAGGTTTATATCTAATATCGCCAAATTCGTTGTATAAATTATTCATCCAGCGAACAACTTTATCCAAACCAATCTTATCTGCAATTTCGAAAGGTCCAAGTCGTTGTCCAAGAGCCATTCTCATTGTATAATCAATGTCTTCAAGTTTCGCAATTCCTTCCATTAAAACTTCACAAGCCTCATTTATTAGAGGAATAAAAATCCTAACGCTTATCAAGCCGGGTGATTCTTCCACAGGAACACCAATTCTGTCGATTAGCTTCAAAAACTTTTTGGCATTTGCATAAACTTCTTCTGAAGTATTTAAACCTTTGACTACTTCAACTAAATGAGTATCAGGGGCAACAGTTGAAAAGTGCAAACTTATACATCTTTCTTTATGCTCAAGCTCTGATGATAGTTCAGTTATTACAAGTGTGGTAGAGTTTGTTGCTATAATTGTTTCAGGACTTACATTTTGTTCGATTCTTTTGAATATTTCTTTTCGTTTTTCTACGCTATCTTCTCTGGTTTTTGATTTTATTGCTTCTATAACTATCCCGCAACCTTCAAGGTCTTTACAATATATGCTTCCGTGTATTCTTGTTAGTATTGCACGTTTTTCGCCGGCAGTCATTCCCCAATGTCCAATCATTTCGTCAAGCTCTTCATCAAGTTTTCTGTAGGCATATTCTATCATTCCTTCCGAAATTTCTATAAAAACTACTTCAATTCCGTGCCTACTAACCATAATTGCTATTTCGCGTCCGACCATTCCACAGCCAATAATTCCAATTTTCTCGAATAGAGCCTTTGGTTTAGCTTCTTTGTTTAAACCATATTTTTCAATTGCTTCAACTTTTGTTGCCATTTATTTTTATATTTTAATAAATTCAATAATTAAATATTAACTAATACTTTTTTTGATTTAATCCATTTATAAACCTGCTGCCTGATTTGCAGTAATTGCAACAAGATTTACAATATCGTCAATTGAGCAGCCTCGTGATAAATCGTTGATAGGTGCTGCCATTCCTTGTAAAATAGGCCCAACAGCTTCTGCATCAGCCAGTCGTTGAACTAATTTGTATGCAATATTTCCTGTTTCCAGAGAAGGAAAAACCAGTACGTTTGCTCTTCCTGCAATTTCGCTATCGGGAGCCTTCTTCTTGCCAATTGATTCTATAATCGCAGCGTCTGCTTGAATTTCGCCATCAATCTTAAACTCAGGTGCCATTTCTTGTGCTATTTTTGTGGCTTCCACAACTTTATCTACTAACTCGTGTTTTGCACTTCCTTTTGTAGAAAAACTCAACATAGCTACTCGTGGTTCTAAATTGGCAATTGCTTTAGTAGTTTTTGCTGTAGCTACAGCTATTTCGGCAAGTTCTTTGGCGTTAGGATTTGGATGCACTGCACAATCGGCAAATACAAACATTCCATTATCGCCTAAGCTTTTGTCTTTCAAAATCATAATAAATGCACCTGAAACAATGCTCATTCCAGGCAAAGTTTTTACATATTGGAAAGCAGGCCTGAGAACATCGCCAGTGGCATTTTCTGCACCGGCAACTTCACCGTCTGCATCGCCATTTTTTATCATCACAGTTGCCAGATACAATGGATTTTCCAGTAATTTCAGAGCTTCGTTTTTCGTAAGCCCTTTGTTTTTCCTGATTTCTACCATTAAGTTGGCGTATTCTTCTTTTTTAGGATTTGAGAGTGGGTTAACTATTTGCGCTTTTTCAATATTTTTTAGATCATATTTTTTCGCTGTTTCAAAAATATTTTGTTTATCTCCAATTAGAATTATTTGTGCAATTTCGTTTTTTAATAAAATATCAGCAGCTTTAATGGTTCGTTCTTCCGTACTTTCTGGCAAAACTATTTTTTTGTTTGCCTTTTTTGCATTATTCTTAATTAATTCTAATAATTCCATTGTATTCCAATATTTTAAGTTAACATTTATTTGCCTGCAAAGCTATAAAAATGCAAGGATTTTATCAATGTTTTTTTATGATTTTTCTCATGGAAAATGGATGCATTTTTTTAGGTTTAAAATGTCAATGCAATTCTTCGATAAAGTGAAATATTGCAGAAAATACATCTTCCGATTTTTGTTAAGGATTTCAAAATTTCAAATAATAATCTTTAGTTAAATTTTTATAATCGAGAGTATAATCGTGTCGTTTGTCATTTTCTATAACTATGAAATTTTCGTTGATTTTGGATTTTTTTCTGCTGAATTCCATTAATACTCTTTTTGTCTCAATATTGTATCGAGGCTTAACATGTAATTTTTCGTTACAAAAAAGTTCAAATTCTTGAGCTTTCATTATTAAATTATTAGCTTGAATAAAAGGGAAAACGACACAGAACCTTCCATTCTCTGTAAGCAGTTTTGACACTCCGTTTAACAATTCTTCCGTGCTTAAATTTTGGTTATGTCTTGCAATATTTCTTTCTGAAATTGGCGATTTAAGAGAATTTTCAAAATATGGAGGATTACAAACAATCAAATCGAATTTTCTTTGTGTTTGTGCTACAAAATTTTGAAGTGAAATATGTTTTGCAGAAATCCTATTAGCCCAACGACTTTCATTGATATTTGATAAAGATTGCAAATATGAATTTTTGTCGATTTCGATTGCAACTATTTCGGCATCAGACTTTTGTGCCAGCATCAATGCAATTAATGCTGTGCCAGTGCCAATGTCTAAGATGTTTTTTGCATTATTTGTTTTTGTCCATGCACCGAGTAAAACTCCATCTGTACCAACTTTCATTGAGCTATTTTCTTGATTTATTATAAACTGTTTGAATTTGAAATAGTTTTTTGGCATATTTTTCTATTTATTGAAGATCAAAAATTATTTAATACCTAAAATTTTAATTTTGTGCATATTTGTACAGCGAAAAAATATGAATAGTAATTATGGCAAAAAGGAAAATTTTGTATAAAGATGCGATTTCTGAAATGGAAATCATTATTGAAAAAATTGAAAACAATGAACTTGATGTTGACGAATTAGCTGAAAATATTCAAAGAGTTTCGTTTCTGATTGAAACTTGCAAAGCTAAATTATATACCACTGAGACTGAAGTAGAAAAAATTTTAAAAAAGATGAGCGAATAATTTTCAATCGGCTACTTTCTATTTACTAAATGAAAGTTTATTAATCCTTTTATCGGATTTTTTTCTATTTTATCAATTGAAATATTAAATTTATCACTTATTTCCATCAATATTTCTTTAAAAATGTAGGCAATCGAACCAGTAAAACGCAAATTTGCTTCTAAATAATTTGGATATTTACAGATATTTTTTTTGAAAAAACTCATAAAACTTTCATAAACTAAATCGTAAAAAGGTGGCTCTTCAATATTTTCTTTTATAAAATATGTGAAACTTGCTAAAAATCTGTTTGCAAATGGTTTCTTATATATAGATTCTAATATTTGATTTTGTGACAAATTATATTTCTTTTCAAAATTGCGAGAAATATTTTTATTAAATTCTTTATTTAAATATTTACTAATCAATTGTTTGCCAATATTTGCACCACTTCCGTAATCTCCTAAAATATATCCAAGAGAAGGCAATGAATTTTGGATCTCACTTTTTTTGTAAAATCCTGAATTAGAACCTGTTCCAAGAATTGCAACAATTCCTTCCTCGTTTTGAAACATTGAGCGAGCTGCTCCAAGCAAATCGGTTTCGATTGAGACTCTGCTAAGAGAAAATATTTTTGTCAAAGCTACTTCAAGAATCGAATTTCTTTGGGGTGAAGAGCATCCAGCACCATAAAAAAAAATATCAGTTATATCATTCTTCGATATGTCTCTGGGGAAATGGCTATTAATTTGTATTTCAGCATATTCCGAAGATATGAAATATGGATTTAATCCGGCAGTTTTGAAATTTCTTTCAATATCATTAGAGACTATATACCATTCAGTTTTCGTAGAACCGCTATCAGCAACTAAAATCATAGGCATTAATTATTCGTTTTATTAACATGCAACAGATTCAACAAATTTAATGGATTATTACGCATTCCTTTAACATTTTTTGAAATAAATCGAACAGATTCATCATAAAAAAGTGGGACGATAATCGCTTCGTCTATTATTATTTGGTCCATGGTTTTGTATAATTGAAACCGAACAGAATCGTTCAATTCATTCATTGCTTTTTCATATAATGAGTCGAATTCAGGATTGTTAAAATGAGTGTAATTTGGTCCATTTGGGCTGTGATTTTTACTATAAAAAAGTGCCATATAATTCTCAGGGTCAGGATAATCTGCTATCCATGATCCTCTAAAAAATTCGAGCTTCGAGTTTGCAACCATGTCTAAAAATGAGGCTCCAGTTCCAATTTCAATTTTTATTTTTACTCCAATTTGAGAGAGTTGATGCTGAATATATTCGCAAAGATCTATGTAGCTACTTGTTGTAGTAAGTGTAATTGTTGGCAAATTTGTCCCGTTCGGAAAGCCGGCAGAATCTAAGAGTTCCTGTGCTTTTTTAGGATCGTATTTGTATCCATTGACGCTTGTTTTTGAATAGTTTGCCATTCCTTTCGGAACAAAACCGGCATTTGCAGGAATTCCAATGTTGTTTCTCAAATATCGAATCATCTTTTTTCTATCGAAACCATAATTTATTGCTTGTCTGATTTCTTTAATTCTAAGAATATTATTGAAAGATATTTTGTTTGTATCTAACATAAAACCAAGATATTCGGAGTTCAAATAAGCTTGCTTAATCATTGCTATTCTGTCAGAATATTTTTGATTTAACATTCCGTTTCGAGTAATTAGTTCGTCTTTATAACTGGCATCAATGGATGAAAGAAAATCTAAATTCCCTTTAATAAATTCTAAAAATTCCGATTGTTTATCATTTATAAATGATATAGAAATTGCATCTAAATATGGTAATTTTTCGTTATTGAAATCTGTCTCAAAGTAATTTTCGTTTTTAATAAATATCAATTTTTCGCCTTCTTTCCAATATTTAAATTTGAATGGTCCTGTCCCAATAGGATTTTCTCTAAAATCTTCGCCGTAATAAGCAACAATTTCTTTGGGCACAACCGAACAATATTGCATTGAAAGCAAACCGAGAAAAGCAGGAAATGGGGTTTTTAGTATTATTTCTATGGTAGTATCGTTGGGAGCGGAAAATCCATTTTTTGTGTTTTTGGCATGCTTGTCAACATTGTTGAATATCCAGGCACCCGGAGAAGCTACATCTGTATCTATAATTCTATTTAAACTAAAAACGAAGTCTGAAGCAACTACTTTTCTTGTATTATTATTCAGAAAAAGTTTGTGCTTGTGGAAAAAAACATCCTTCCGTAAAAAAAAACGATATAGTTTTCCATTTTCAGTAATTTCCCAATTTTTTGCAATACATGGAACAATATTCAGACTATCGTCCAGTTTTACCAAGCCGTTGAATAATTGATTGTTAGCCCAAATGATTGTTTGATTTTTTGCGAAAGCCGGGTCTAATGTTGCAATTCCTTTTGATTCATTGTATCGAAAAACTTTCCTTTTGTCTTGCGAAATTTCATTACTACAATTTGAAAAAGTTATACTTAATAGAATGAAAATTATATAATTTATTTTGTGATGCATGTTTATTTGTTTTTGAGATTCAAAATTTTTGTATTTTTGTCAAAAATTCTGATTATGCTTAGTCTAAATTTAATGATAGCTGCACATGTAGTTTTGATAATAATTGTTTCAATTGTTCTGGTGAAGTATGGAAATATTATAAATACATATTTGATTAGATTATTTAACAAATCAAATAAAACTATTGCAAAAGTAAATAACAATATTCGAATATCTCAAATGAGAAAAATTGAAGACAGCATAGAGCGGAAGCATAAAAGAAAAAAATCTCATCGTTCAAAATCACCTAAATCAACCGATTGACAATACTTGCGTTTCAAATCAATTGCATCAATATAGTTTAATTTGATTGCTTTGTCCCAATCTGAACAAGCATCGTTATCTTTCTTAAGATTCAATCTCGCTAATCCTCTGTTATAATATACCTTACCTTCGTTAGGAGATAGGTCTAATGCTTGCGAATAGTCGTTTTCGGCATTTTCAAACTGTTTAACTTGCATATATGTATTTGCTCTGGCAATGAAACTTTTTGTGCTCGAAGGATCGGAAGAAAGAATTTCTGAAAAATTATCTAATGCCTCATTATATTTCTCTATATGAAAATTTGAAATCCCTAAATTGTAAATTGCTTCATAATCAAGATGATAATACTCTAAATAGTTTTCAAAGTCTTTTTTTGCATTTGAATATTGTTTAAATTTAAGTTCAATTTTTGCTCTTTCAAAAACTAATAAAACACTTTCTGGAGACAATGAAATAGCCATATTTATATCTTCCATTGCTTTTTTCTTTTTGGCTTGAAGCGAATATAATTTCGCTCTGTCAAGATAATAGTTCGCATTTTTTGATTTCAATTCTATGACTTTATTCATGTCCTCAATAGCAAATTTGTATTGTTTTAAAGAGCTTAAAACTTTGGCACGTAAGTAATAAGCCTTATAATTTCTCTTATGATTATCCAAAATTTTATCTAAAATGTCAAGTGCTTCGTTTGTTTTATTATTTTCGAATAAATTGCTGGCTTCGTCTATGGACAACTCTAATTTGCTATACCAATCTTTTTCCCATAAAATATTCCACTCCTTTGTATTTTGAACATTATTTAGATTTTTGTCTAATCTTATGAAGCTTTTTGGTTTTTTGTATTTTGAATTTAGATGTTGTTCTAAATGTTCTATGGCTTCTTTTATATTTCCAATTTTTGAAAAACAAATAGCTAAATTGTAACATACAGAATTAGCGACTAATTTGTTTACTATCAGTAAATCTTCAATTGCTTTTTCAACTTGATTGCTATTAAGAAAACATTGTGCTCTATTTTGTAAAGCAAAGATATTATTCGGAGAATTTTCTAATACTTCAGTAAAATTTTGAATTGCTTCGGAATATTTCTTATAAAAAAGGTTTGCTGCGCCATAATTAAGCATGTCATATTTGTCTTGAGCAATAGTGTCTTTTCCAAGAAATACTGATGTAAATATGATAATATATAAGATTTTTTTCATGCTGAAAGAATTAAATTTATTGAGTCTTTGGAGTTTCTTTTGCTCCAATTACATGCACGAAGCCAGTGAGAGTGCGATGTTCGATTCCACTAAGGCGAGTGTTGTACACATCGCAAGTATAGAAATATACGCCATCGGGAACGAGTTTTCCATTTTCCATATATCTGCCATCCCATTGTATTTTCGGATTTTCTGTTTGGAAAACCAAAACTCCCCAGCGATTAAAAATCTTCATTTCTACTTTGTCAACGAAACTATATCGTGAAACAAATAGATCGAAAATTTCGTCTCCGTTTGGAGTAAAAACATTGGGTAGCTCAAAATCGAAACATTCGTCTATGCAATATTTTGTTGTCAATTGGCTTTCGTTGCCAAAGGAATCTATAGCAGTAACTGCATAACAACCAGCCATTGATATGAACGAATCGGGAAATAATTGATGTGAAAAACTTGTAATATTTATTGAGTTGATTGAAGCAATTGAATCTAATTCTTGATTTAAATTAGGAGAATAGTAAACAATATAGCTCAATGCATCATCGCTACAATATGTGTTAGGGTTATTCCAATTTAGAGTATTAACCAGATTTTCGCAATCGGATGTAATATTCACAACCGGTAAGCATGGAGGAACTGTATCAATAGGAGATTTGCAATTTATTTGCGACAAATTTACAATTGGATCTATAATTCCATCAACCATATAGCTACCGATACTTTTTATGTAGTAGCAATAATTTGTGTCATTTTTCAGATTAATATCAACAAAATCAAGTGTTTCTGTAAATTCAATAGAATCGAAATCGAGCGTAGGACTTTGACGATAAACCACAAAAATTGAATCAATCCATGGTGTGTTTTTTTCAAAAAGTAATTGCAATTCGTTGTCGGCAGCATAAATTTGCAGAAAAACAGAGGAAGCAATTTGAGGAGCACCAATTAAACTATCATCTCTATAAAGTTCAACCTTATAGGAATGTGGATTTTCCAATGTATTCAATAATGTATCAATAAAAATTGTATCTTCTAATCCGGAATTCATTTCAACGAAATTAAGGTTTGTTCCCCAAAGATCTTCCGAATGGTAAATTTTGTAATGATAATTGCCTGGAATTGTATCATACTCCACAGGTTTTGCCCAGGCAAGAAAAATGGAACCATTCGAAATGTCTGTATTCCTGACACTTACGTTTGTGATTGTTGGAATTCCTCTCACCAATTCTGTACATTCCTCTGTAGAGGAATAACTTTCTGCATTATCGCTAAAATACGAAATTATTCTATAGCAATAAATATAGCCTTGTTTCAAACCCTGTCCATTGTCGTTGTCCAAAAAAAATGTATTTTCCACTCCTGTGATATTTGCAATTTCAACGAAACCAGTATATTCCGGAACGCCGGTAATGCAACTATCAGGCATAAAATCGGAGCTTCCATATTTGCGATATATTTTATACCCAACTGCTTCATTACAAATAGCTTGGTCCCAATTCAATTGAATGGAATTATTCGAAGCTTCAAGTTGCAAATTTTTTGGTTCGGGAGAAATAACTTTTATATTTATATGCTTAATATCGACTAAACTTAAATCATTGTTATTGTCTTTTGCTTTAAAAATTACTTGATAAGGCTGCTTTCTCACATGCTTGCATTTTGTCTGCCACGAAAACAAACCGCTTGCATAGCCATCCTGCGAAATAGTTTGAGTGAAAAATGCAGAATCTTCAGAAAATTCTATTGGGCCACCAATTCCTGTTAGGATAATAATGTCGTTATCTGGGTCGGTAGCAACCACATCAAATTCCAGCAAAGTACCAGCAAGCACACAAATTTCTTCTTGAGGAACAATTTCAGGTGGCAGGTTTTCAGTAGAATCTACTTCAATTTGCATATCTCGAATGATTTCTCCAATTTTATAACCGTCTCGCCATTCTTCAATTGCCATTGCAATATTGTAAATCCCTAATTGTGTTGGATAATCCCAAATCAAATCGCCAGTGATTTCATCAACATATAGCGAGTTTTGAAAAGGTGGCAATGAATAATTTGCAATTTCTACTCCATTGGCACCCAGGCAGGTAGCTATTTTAAAAGATAAACTATCGCCATCGTAATCGTAAGCCCCAGGATTGTGTATAAAAACTCTGTGTAATGCGGCTTTATCGACCGGTGGATTGAACAAAACCGGCGTGCTATTATTCCCAAGCAACGGATTTATGAAGAGTGTTGTTCTTATTGCAAAAACTATGTTTACAGAATTCGGAATATTTTGTACTCCATAATTTCTGTTTGGATCTTCCACTACAATGTTATATATGCCAGGACCTGCAAAAACGTGTTCGGCAATATATGTATTATGATAATAATAATCTCCGATATCAACTTTTGAAACTCGTGGAGCATTTGATGAGGTATTGTCGCCCCAATCTACCAAAAGTTCATGCCGGTCGGCAAAACTCAAAGTGTAGGTATAGGTTGTAATAGTAAATTCATACTTCAGCCCATCTATTTGCCGGTAGGTAATTTCTCCTGCTCGGTTGTGAGTAGAAAATGCCTGATGTACGTGCATCAAAATTATTATGGCGAAAACAATTTTTTTCATTTCAAACTGACTGTTTCAGTCGTATTATTTCTGTCAAATTCTAAACCTTTTTCAATATTTTCAGCTTTCAAAATTAGCAAATTCTTTTGGTCTTGAAAAAGAGTTGTCATTATGGTATTGTAAATTGTAATTTCGGAAAACTTTTCGACATTTACAATTTTGAAAAATACCCAGATTGCTTCATCAGTATTTTTCTTTTTAACAAATTCGTATCTTTTTTCTCGAATTTTTGAACCATCAATTTCTAAGTTAAAATTTCTCATAAAGTATTCTTTAGCAATTTCCAGCCGATTGCTATCTGAAAATTCTTTTGAAGTATTAATTTTAACACTATCATCAAGAAATATTGCATTTTCAAAATCGTCTGTAAAAACTTTAAATGCTACTGTAATATTTTGTTCTGTTTCAGAATAATCGATATTTATGATGGATAAATGCAATGGATGTGGCGGACTTCCCGAAACGGGAGAACAGAAAAAAAATATAATATGTAAAAGAAAAATATTCATTGCAATAAAATTTGAGTTAACCTGATTAATTCATAAACTTTTTTTTCATAAACGTTTCTACAATTTTCATGCTCAAATATATTAACATTGATGAGTTTTAGTTAATTTTTTTATTCAATTTTAAATTTTACCGAATTTTATTTTGAATGATTCTAA